>NBML01000077.1 GCA_002085465.1 Desulfobacteraceae bacterium 4572_89
CATAAAAACCATGAGTTTGTTTATTAGTTCAGGTGTTGTGTTTCTTTTGGGTGCTGTGGGCTTTGAAATGCTGGGGGCTAGAGAAGCACAGTTGCACAGTTATGAATCCATCCGATATGCTGTGTTTTATACGGTGGAAGAATTCCTGGAAATGACAGGTATTGTAATATTTATCTATGGACTTTTAACCCTTCTCCAGGCGCGGATTGAATATTTTCCAAATTTTGGGAAAATCAAACTATATTTCCGCCAAATTTAAATTAATCAGGATCAATTGATAAGAATATTTTTAACCTTTTGAGCCCCCCTGAAATCAGGGTCCAGGTCAAGTGCTTTTCTCAGGTATTGCTTGGCCCTTTTAATCTCCCTGGTTCTGTACAATGCCATGCCCATGTGATAGCAGGCAAGTGCGCTGTCGGGCTTCAGGCTCAGGCTTTTCTCAAGTTCAGCAATGGCATCGGAATAAATGCCCTTTTGGTAATATATCCATCCCAGGGTATCCATGACATTGGGGTCGTTGGGTAATTTTTCCCTGGCAAGCCTGGCCAGGTTCATGGCTTTTTCAAGATTTCCCTCCTTTTCAGTCAACAAAAAGGCCAGATTGTTGGCTGCAAAGGCATAATAGGGATCAATCTTTAAAACAGCATTATAATAGATTTCAGCCTGGCCCCAGTCCTTGTTCATCTCACTGATTATGCCCAACTCCATAAGGGCTGGCAAATAAGACGCATTAACATCCAAAATGGCTTTATAAAGGGTTTCAGACTTTATAATTTCATTGTTGCGGCGATAAATTCCTGCAAGGGACATGTGCGCCTGAAACAAAAATGGATCAAGTTCAATGGCCTTTTTAAAATGGCGGGAAGCTGTTTTACTATCTTTCTTTTTTAGATAAATTTTACCGGTCAGATTCTCGATCAAGGCTTTACCTCCCTTATTGACAGACGACCTGTACCGGTTTATCTCCTCCAGGGCTTTATCATATTGTTCTTTATCCATATAAACTGCGGCAATATGATTAAGAATACCTGTTTCCGAGGGGCTCAGTTCAAGGGCTTTTTCAAATGAGGCAAGGGCAAGGCCGTCCTGTCCCATTGCTTTGTATACCAGCCCCAGCCGGATATGACCTGGAACAGAATTTGGATTTAGTTCCAGTATGGTCTGGCAGATCTTTTCGGCATTTTCCAGATCATTATCCAAAACATAAATGCCGGCCAGAAGTGTCATGGCTCTTACACTGCGGGGGGAAAGGTTAAGGGCCTCTTCCAAATGTTTTCTGGCCTGGGGAATATTTTTTTCAAGAAGATATAACTCAACAAGTTCCAGCCTGACGTCCAGAAGATCCGGATCCAACAACAGGGAATCCAGCAGATTCCCCTTAATAAGCTGTTTATCAAATGATTCAGGGCTGCCAAGAAGGCCTGCTGCAGACATACGCAACTTTTCTCCGGGCCGGTCCCTGCCTGCGCGTTTTTTTAGGCACAATGCCTTGTAGTAATAGGCTCTTGCATTACGAGGATCAAATTTAAGCACTTTTTCAAATTGGTCCAGGGCAAGAACAAAATTATTTTTTGACATCAGGATTCTGCCCTTTAGATCCATTGCATCCGGATAATTCGTGTTCCGTTTCAGGACGTTATCAATGGTCTCTTCTGCTTTTTCCAGCATATTGAACTGTAAATAGACCTGGGCCAGCCCTGTCAGAACAAAAGGGTTGGTCTTTCTTTTGGCAATCGCTTGTTCCATATAGGAAATGGCTTGTTCTTTGTTATTTCTTCTGACAAAATATTCAGCTATATTCATGAATGGTTTGGCTGATCTAGGCTCAGAGATAATGGCTTCTTTATAGTTTTTTTCAGCAAGTTCGAACCGTTTGCGCGCTTCATAAAATCTTGCAAGGTCCGTATATTTTTCAAATTTTATTCCAGGAGTCAGAACCATATATTTTAATACAGATTCAATTTTAGCTGTTTCTTTTCCTTTTGCATATAATTTGCACAGTTCAATATAGGAAGCACGCTTGGAAGAATCCAGCGAAATGGCATTTATATAAGCACTTTCAGCCTGTTTAACATCCCCAACGGTTTCAAACAGATGGGCCAGAAACAGATGGGTTTTGACATTTGTTTTATCAATTGAATTTGCTTTTGCAAGTGCAGTGATGGCTTCTTTGATTTCTTTTTCCTGAACCAGAACGCCGGCCAGCAGTTGATAGGCTTCAACATTTTCAGGGAATTGATTGAGAATTTTCGAAACGATCATCCTGGCTTCTAAAAGGGCATTTGATCTTAAAAGCATCTGGCCTATCTTAAGCTGGGCTTTAATATTATCTGGATTAATCGCTGCCGCACGTTTGTAATGTCTTATGGCTCTTCCGGGCTGCTTGAGTTTCATATAGGCATCACCAAGCTCAAAATGCGCATAATCATTTTCAGGATCAATCTGGAGGGTATTTCTATATTCAATCACTGCTTCTTGCAGCCTGTTCTGTTCAACATATTTCCTGGCTTTGGTCAAATGCTTTATTGAATCGGTATCCTGCAGGTTATCACAGCCAATCACAAGTGTTAAGCAAAAAAAAGGGATTAGGAGCTTTAATATTTTATTCATGGAATTTAATTTATAACTAAAGGGTTTGATAGTCAAGTCCACTACCCTCTATGGATAGTTTACACTTCCAACGAGAAAAGATCTCGATTTCTTCTTGAACATTTGTCATTGTTTTATCTTGATTCATTATTGCACCTCAAAAATGATTTTTAAATATAACTATTTAATATTATTACACATGTCGGTGAACCAATCTTGAAAACATATAAAAATTCAAAGATATTCTTTTATTTCAGGCCTTTATGGTATACAAATATAATCATTTATGAATCAGATTATATTTAAGGTCAACCAGAACAACCCTATAAACACCATAAAATAAGAGCGTTATAACTCCAATATTCACCTGGCATATATTTTGCTTTTTCCACGCATGAACGCTTATACAAACGGCTAATTAAATTTATATTTACATTAAGATTTAAAGTATCATAAAAGACCCTTTACAATTCAGGAGGCAAACAAATGAGCAGTCAATTACCCAGCCAGGCACAGGTTGTCATTATCGGCGGAGGCATTGTAGGTTGCAGCACAGCATATCACCTTGTGGAACTGGGGTGGAAAGATGTTGTATTATTGGAACGGAAAAGAATTTCTTCAGGCACGTCCTGGGCAGCAGCAGGACTCCTTGGACAGCTCTGGCCCACAAGCCCTTTGACCAAACTTGCCAAGTACGGGGCTGACCTCTATGCCGGACTTGAAGCAAAAACCGGCCAGCCAACAGGTTATCAACGAAACGGATCACTCCGGGTATCAAGGACTTCGGCCAGAAGGAGTGAATACCTGAGAGCCCTGGGTATGGCAAGGGCCTTTAGTATAAAAATGGAAGAGATCAGCTTTGAAGAGGCCAAACGTTTTATGCCGGTCATGAACACCGATGATCTGACCGGTGCATGGTACCAGCCCGATGACGGAGTAACCAACCCTGAAGACACCACCCAGGCCCTGGCCAAAGGGGCAAGAATGGGTGGAGCAACCATCCTGGAAAATATCAAGGTTCTTGACATTGAGACGACCCAGGGTGCGGTCACCGGTGTAAAAACTGACCAAGGGGATATCCAGTGCGAATATGTGGTCAATTGTGCTGGTATGTGGGGAAGGGAAGTGGGCAAAATGGTGGATGTAAGCATTCCTCTGCTTGCAGCCGAACATATGCACATGACCACTGAACCCATTGAAGGTGTATACAAAGGCATGCCCTATCTAAGGGATATGGATGGTTACATATATATCAAGGAAGAGATGGAAGGCCTTCTCATGGGTGGGTTTGAGCCCATGGCAAAGACCTGGGGAGTCAAAGGCATTCCAGAAAATTTTGAATATACCCAGCTGGATGAAGACTGGGATCAGATGGATCTGTTCATTGAAAATGCCATCATAAGGGTTCCTGCCTTTGCCGAAGCAGGAATCACCAACCTCACCACTGTACCGGAAAGTTTTACCCCGGACACTTCCTATCTTCTGGGTGAAGCTCCTGGAGTGAAAAACTTTTTTGTGGGCTGCGGAATGAACTCCGTGGGGATCACCAGTGCCGGCGGTGCAGGCATGGCCCTTGCCACATGGATTGTCCAGGGCTATCCCGAAGAAGATCTCTGGCCCGTGGATGTAAGGCGGTACAACAAATGGCAGAATAACCTTAAATACATTGAAGAACGGGTCAATGTGGAATCAGTGGGCAACCTCTATACCGACCACTGGCCCTTTAAACAGCCAACTTCATCCCGGGATGTCCTGAAAACCCCCATCCATGACCGGTTAAAGGATATGGGGGCCTGCTTTGGCGTGGTTTCAGGCTGGGAACGAGCCAACTGGTTTGCCCCTGAAGGTGTGGAACCGGAATATAAATACAGCTGGGGACGTCAGAACTGGTTTGAATATTCTGCCCAGGAGCACATGAACATCAGGGAAAATGTGGGAATCTATGATCTGACTTCCATGGGTAAATTCCTCATGCAGGGCAGGGATGCCCAAAAGGTTCTCCAGATGATCTGTGCCAATGACGTGGCCGTACCTGTGGGCAAGGTTGTCTACACCCAGATGCTCAATGAACGCGGGGGAATCGAAGCCGACCTCACAGTGACAAAAATGGAGGAAAACAAGTTCTTTATTGTAACGGCCGGAGCCACCACCACCAGGGATTTTGACTGGATCATGCGCCATATACCAGAGGATGCCAATGCTGTTCTCACCGATGTCACCTTTTCCTATACAATGCTGGGAGTCATGGGACCCAAATCCAGGGATCTTTTGAACAAAATCGTTGAAGAGGATCTTTCCAATGAAGCCTTCCCCTTTGCCACTGCCAAAGAGATCCATGCAGGATATGCCACGGCTTTTGCCGTCCGCATGAGTTTTGTTGGAGAACTTGGATGGGAGCTGTATATCCCCACACCTTTTACCCTGGATATTTTTGATAAACTCATGGAAGCAGGTAAAGAGTTTAACTGCAAACTCTGCGGTCTTCATGCCCTGGATTCCCTGCGCCTGGAAAAGGGGTATAAACACTGGAGTTCTGATATCACCCCGGATACCACCCCCTATGAGGCAGGCCTTGGATTTGCAGTCAAACTGGACAAGGAAGACTTTATTGGGAAAGCCGCCCTTGTCAAACAAAAGGAAGAAGGAATAAAACAGAAACTGATGATCTTTACCATTAATAACCCGGAACCCCTTATCTACCATGATGAGCCAATATACAGGGATGGTGAAATCGTTGGTGAAAATACCCATGGTTCCTTTGCCCATGTCTCGGGAAATTCCATTGGCATGGTTTATCTTTCCAAAGAAGATGGAATATCTGATGAATGGATTATGGACGGTGACTATGAAATAGAGGTGGAGGATAAATTATATCCCATCACTCTTCATTTCAAAGCACCCTATGATCCCCAGGGAAAATCCATCAAGGTATAGATTAGGATATAGATCAAAATATAGTCTATATTTGAGCGAAACGGTATTTTGAATAAAGGAGTGTAATATGAAGCGACCTATCAAATCAGGGAAGCTTTCCAGCGGAGGTTTCAGCCTCAATGTTCTCACGGATGATGAAGTGTACGAAATTCATCTGGGAACCCTTGAGATACTGAAAACCACTGGTGTATACGTGGAAAGCGAAGAGGCACGGTTGAAACCTATGAAAGGTGTATGCTCTCCCATGACAAGCACCATTCAGTTCAGGCCCTGCACAATGCAGAAGCCTCTTTGACCAACACCACCAAACACCACTGGCTTGGGCCGGTGGACCGATACCAGTGCGGCAAGATTCTGGAGCTCTGCTGGGCCATTGCCGGTGGCGAGGATAAGTTCAGGAAAAGACCCTTTCTTACCTTTGTAACCTGCCCCATCAGTCCTTTAAAGCTTTCCTCCCACCACTGTGACATTATTATTGAAGCAGCCATGAACGGTATCGGAGTAAACTGTATTGGAATGGCAATGTCAGGAGGTTCATCCCCCATACACATTGCAGGAACCCTGGTGCAGCAGAATGCCGAGGTGCTTTCCAGCCTGGTTTTAAGCCAGCTGGTCAAAAAAGGCGCGTCGTTTATATATGCCAGTTCCACATGTCCCCTGGACCTGAAGCAGGCCACTGCAACGGTTGGAGCTCCTGAAACCGCAATGATCAATGCTGCTGTGGCAAGACTTGCAAGATTTTACAGCCTGCCTGTTTTTGCCGCCGGTGGCTAGGGCGACAGCAAACTTACCGATTACCAGGCGGGTCATGAAAAAACCATCACCGGTCTCCTTCCGGCGTTGTCAGGGTGCAACGTTATTTACGGATTGGGAATGCTGGAGATGGGAATCACTTTTGATCTGGCACAGCTGGTATTGGACAATGAAGTCGCAGGATTAATTAAAAGAACGGTATGCGGTATTGAGGTCAATGATGAAACCCTTAGCCTGGATACGATCAAGGAGATCGGACCCTTTAAGGATTATCTTGCCCATGAATCCACCTTTAAAAATATGCGGCTGACAACAACTCCAAAATTGATGGACCGGAGGATGAGGCCCAGATGGGAAAAAGACGGTTCCAAGGATGCCTATGAACGTGCACGCGAAGAGGTAAAACATATTCTGGAAACCTATGAACCCCCAAAACTGTCAGACGAGGTATTAAAAAAAGTGCGGGAAATCGTTGATGGCGCCGAGGCTGAACAGGGAGTCAAAAAATAAACAAACCGGGCCGGGTCCCTATTGTAATCACTGGTCTAATCCCAGGTTACAGGACCCGGCCCCAATAAACCCAGAAAGAGTAAGGATATTAATAATGCGCATCTATGTGTGTGTCAAACATGTTCCCGACACTGCTGCAAACATTAAAATAGTCAGTGATACAGGATATGACAAAGAAGTAAAATATGTGCCAATTTTCTATGATGAGTATGGGGTTGAAGAGGCGGTGTCATTGGTGGAAAAGAAAGGACAGGGGGAAATAATTGCTGTGTGCGTGGGAAATGAGTCCTCTGTAAACAGCCTGAAATCCGTCATGGCCATGGGAGTACACCGCAGTATTCTGGTGAAGACAGAAGAACAATTGCTCGACAGCGCCAGAACCTCAAAGGCCCTGGCCAAGGCAATTGCCCAGGATAGAGCTGATAAACCTGATGAAGCTGACAAACCTGACGAACCTGCAGATCTTATTTTCATGGGAAAACAATCCGTGGACAGCGAAGGCATGCAGACCCCGTATCGGCTGGGAGCCGAACTTGGCCTTCCCGTTGTAACCGGGGTGGTGGATTTTTCCATGGAAGGAGCGCTGGCCAGGGTCCAGAGGGAAATCGGTGGGGGAGCCAGGGAAACCAGCACCATAAAAATGCCCTGTATCATTGGAGCAACCAAAGGATTGAACGAACCCAGATTCCCCAAACTGCCCGCCATTCTCAAGGCAAAGAAAAAAGAGATTAAAGTAATTGACATTTCAACCCTTGAAATTGCAGATGATTCACAATACCGGCTCAAAAATCTTGAACCAGTTGAAGAACGATCCAATGCAACAATTCTGGAGGGAAGCACCCAAGAGATCGTTGATTCCCTGGTAAAAATTTTAAGAGAAGAAGAAAAGGTAATTTAAGGAGAAACCATGTCAAAGATAGGTGTATTTATAGAAACTGCGGATCAGGCCATAAAAAAAAGTGTAGCCGGTGTTATTTCCGCAGCCCTCCAGGGGGGAGAAGTTGTGGGATTTGTCCTGGACGGTTTTGCTGAAAGCTACAGGGAGAGCCTGGGAGAATACGGAGTTACTGAACTTGTGAACCTCACAGCTGCCAACATTGATTTCTCAAAACAGCCTGAAGCAGCAGGCAGGGCCCTGGCACAAGGGACAAATGCCTTTGGAATAAGCTCCCTTCTGGGTGTTTCCAGCCCCATTGGCAATGATCTGCTTGCCCGGGCTGCCATGGAATTGAAATCCACCCTGACCCTGGACTGCCTTGAAGTGAATTTCCAGGAAAATTATGTCAAAAAATCCCATTTTTCCGGCAAGGCCATTGCCACCTTTGAAATGGGCACAGGCACCCATGTGATTGGCATACGGCCCAATAGTTTTGATGCAGTCCGGAATCCCGTGGACTGCCAGGTCATTGACCATGGTCTGGATCTCCCTTCCGAAGATGCCATTGAAATCATTTCTGTGGACAAGGCAGGTACCGGCCAGAAAGAGCTAACTGAAGCCAGCGTCATCATCACCGGAGGACGTCCCATGGGGTCCAAAGAAAATTTCAAACTCCTGGATGAATGTGCAAAGACCCTGGATGCCGCTGTGGGAGCCTCCAGAGCTGCCGTGGACTCGGGTTATGCACCCCATTCCATGCAGGTGGGTCAGACCGGCAAAATCGTCAGCCCCAAACTCTATATTGGATGCGGCCTTTCAGGCTCGGTACAACATTTTGCCGGCATGAAGACCTCCGAGGTAATTGTTGCCATTAACACGGACAAGGATGCCCCCATTTTCACAAAATCAGATTACGGAATCATTGGTGATCTGTTTGAGGTGGTCCCTGCACTGACAAAGGCCCTGAAGGAATAAAGGATAAAATGATCAGCTCAAATACATTTTGCAATTCAAGTACCCGCAAACTGCCCAGAACCAAAGTTGTGGATGAAGGGGACCTGTCCAGAATCCACGAAGCCAGCATCGATCTTCTGGAAAATACCGGGGTCATTTTTGAACACAGTGAAGCCCTGAAAATTTTCAAGAAACACGGGGCAAAGGTTGAAGGAAAAAAAGTTTTTATTTCCAGGGCAATGGCTGAAACTGCCATGAATCAAGCCCCCACAGTATACCGCCATGTTGCCAGGAACGACCGGCAGTCCGTCACCATTGGAGATGGGATAGCACCCCAGCCCAATGTTGGATGTGTGTTTGTGGAAGATATGGATAATGGAAAACGCAGGGGAATTCTTGAAGATTTTGCCAATTTCCAGAAATTGTCCCAGGCCAGTGAAATTGTCAAACTCACCGGAGCTTCACCTGTAACCCCCGATGATGTGGAAGCCTCTGAGCGCGCCCTGTACATGCTATATGAAACCATAAAACATACGGACAAACCTTTCACTGGAACCTGTACCACCGCCAGAAAGGCCGAAGAGTCCCTGGCCATGGTTGAAATGGTATTTGGTGAAGGCTATTTAAGGGATCACTATTGCATAGGTGTCAGCACCAATCCCTTAAGTCCCCTGAAATACGCAACGGAAACCCTGGATACCATAATTACCTATGCAAAAAAAAACCAGCCGGTATATCTACTTCCCTGTGCTCTGGCAGGAGTAACCGCTCCCATAACTATTTTTGGCAGCATTGTCCAGCAGAACACGGAAATTCTGGCAGGTACAGCCCTTGTGCAGTTGATCAGCCCAGGCTGCCCAACAGCATATTGCCCTGCTTCCACCGTGGCTGACATGCGCACAGCCATCTGTATCTTTGCACCCCCGGAGCAATTCCTCATCAATACCGCCTGCCTTCAGATGGCCATTGATTTTTACAGGGTGCCCACCAGGATCATGGCCGGCATGACCGACTCCAAGGAAGTGGATATCCAGGCAGGCTATGAAACCATGCAGAACATGCTCATGGGTCTTATGTCAGGAGGTCACATGGTGGAACAGGTATTTGGAGTCCTGGATGCAATCATGACCATATCCTATGAAAAATTCATCATTGATGAGGAAATGATGAGCCGGGTAATCCGGATCTGCGACGGAGTGGACACATCAGACAATGAAATGTCCCTGGATGTGATGAAGCAAGTTGGACCCGGCAACAGTTATCTGTCCCATTCTGACACCTTTAAGCGATTCCGAGACCAGTGGCTGCCCTCGATCTCCTGCTGGACCTCCTATGACAAATGGGAATCAACTGGAAAAGAGAGTGTCATGGCAAGGGCCAACAAAAAATATAAAGAAACACTTGCAAGCCGTCCCGAAATGATGATCTCCAAAGATCTGGACAGGGATTTAAAGGCATATATAGAAAAAGTAAGGGGTGAATAATCCTATGTCCATGCAGCCTGAAACCATTCTGAAACATGCTTCCATTGGAGCCGTTGGAGTGGATAATCAGGGAATTATCCAATACGCCAATCCCAGGGCGGAACAATTACTCCATTGTAACATTACCATGGGCTCTTCCCTGGAAGAGGTTGATCCATATTTGGGAGCTAAGGTGCTCTCCTGCCTGAAACAGGAAATGGAACAGGAAAGTGATATTCAGACATTTTATATCCGGAAATCAGATGAAAGCATTGAGACACAGGTCTCTTTGGTCGTCAATAAAGACGGAACCAGGGGTGCGGTCTGTTTTCTGCAAAACCTTGACGCGCTTGAAGCATCCGCCTGGAGGCTTCCCAATATCAAAGAGATGCACAGACAGTTTCAAGCCCTTCTGGATCACAGTTACTATGGAATTTATATCATTGACGGCCAGGGAATCGTCCTGAAAGTCAATGAGGTTGCCGCAGGTCTCATTGGACTTGAAAAAGAAAAAATGATCGGCATGAACATCAATGACCTGGCTGAAAAGGGCATTGTGGACCAGGCTCTCACCCCTGCTATTCTAGAATCTAAGAAACCATTGACCCGCCCTCTTTATGTCATCAAAAGCAACAAATATATCATGGCATCGGGAATGCCCATATTTGATGAAACGGGTAACATTTTATTTGTGGTGGTCATTGAACATGACATGACCATTGTAAAGGAGTTGCGAGAAAGCCTTGAACAGGCAAAGCAGGTGGCTGACACCATTAAAAGCGAGTTGTCCGACCGAAATCTTCTGGAATTAAAAAACAGTGAAATAATTGCAGATGCACCTGCAATGAACCAGGTTCTGACAATACTTCTTAAACTTTCAAAAATGGATGCCTCCAACATCCTTATCACTGGGGAATCGGGTACAGGCAAGGGCCTTTTGTCCAAATTTGTGCATCACAACGGCATGAGAAGGAATAAGCCCTTTATCTCTATTAACTGTGCGGCTCTTCCAGACATGCTCCTGGAAGCAGAGTTATTTGGATATGAAAAAGGAGCATTCACAGGAGCCTCTGATTCGGGTAAAGCCGGGCTTTTTGAACTGGCTAACCAGGGAACCATTTTCCTGGATGAGATTGGGGATCTGCCCTTTTCCGTCCAGGCCAAGCTTCTCAAATTTCTGGACGACGGGGAAATCAGAAGAGTTGGGGGAACCAAAGCCATACATGTTAACTGTATCGTCATTGCCGCCACCAACCATAATCTTGAAGAATTGGTTCAAAGAAAACAATTCCGTCAAGATCTATATTTCAGGCTTAACATTTTTCCCGTCCACATTCCGCCCTTAAGAAAACGACAGGAAGATATCCTTAAAATTTCAAATTTTTATTTAAAAAAATATAATAAAACATATAAACAGGAAAAACGATTTTCGGAAAAATGCCTTGAACAACTCCAGGCCTATGACTTTCCAGGAAATGTCCGGGAATTGAAAAACATTATCAAAAATGCCGTTGTGATAAAAGAAAAAAACATACTCAATAAAATTCTTCCCCAGGGCAGGCTCAGACTGAAATCCCCAAATTCTTCAACTGGCTATAAATCCAGATATTCACATACCGCAACCCTGGAAACTTCACCATCCAAACCCCTGGGACTTACGGAAAAGCTGCTTGAATTTGAACGGAAAAACCTTGAGCAGAGCCTTGGGAAATTTGATTCAACCCGGGATATGGCCAGGTACTTAGGCATCAGCCAGTCCACTGTGGTCCGAAAACTAAAAAAACATGGATTATCTATTGATTAGATGGCAGGAACATGGCATCTGACAGCCGGTAAAAACCCTTAAAATTTTCCAGCCAATACACTGGGAACACTATATTATCACTATTGAAAGTGATAATTTCCTGCCTCTTTTCAGAGGCATAGATGAGATACATTGTTCCAGTATTTTCAATCCTGTAAATCATTGCCGCATGGTTATTTTTAAGAACCATGAGGTCTCCATTCTGGATATCATTTCCATCCACTTTTATGGTATTGTGTATCAAATGTGCCATGGGCAGATACCCTTTATAGGACAACCCTGCTTCCTGGGCAGCCAGGGCGTAAATGGAAAAAAACAGATAAGAATTATCCGAGGTTCCTGATAATCTGGGATTTCCTCCCAGCTTATAGGGGATTCCAACAAACTGGGTAGCAATGGATGGAATACTTTGCCTGAAAAATTGTTTTTGTTTCACTAAATAAGCATCATCCCTGTCTCTGGATTCATTGGTCCCTTCATGATTCAAACCCCACACAGAACCGACACAGCAAAAACACGCAACCAAAATTGCAACCAATAGAATTCTTTTCATGAACCTTTCCCCTTTGACTTAATGCCTGATGTGAAAAATGACTGATAAGAAAGATATAGAATACTGAATAAAAAAAGGCAAGCAAGATCCTGGGAAAAGCGATAACTTTTATGAATAGGATTTTATCTTTCCTGAACTTAACGCGCTATCGCGCGAGCTGTTGCCTGTTAGCTAAAAGCCCAATGAATAAAAAGTGACGGCCAAATACAAATTCCTATACTATAAAGCTAACCAGTATCAAATTTTTAGAATATTGAGAATATAATGGTGTTCTGTTATATCTAAGTTTAATTTGGTATAGGATAATCCATACAGATTAATATAAACAAATCTTAGGTGAAGACCATCGGATATATCAACAAACAAATTCTTACGGCAGTAGTGGCAGCAGAGAATGGAGAAATCTTTGAGCTGGAAGGCTATGGCGCAGCGGGCATGGCAGGAGATCAACTTTTCATACTGACCAAATCAGCCACCTGCAAAATGCCCCATGGCAGTGAACTCATGATGCTGCCCCGGCGCAGCCCCATTCTGTTCAATGTCAGCAAAGACAAGTTTGAGACCATGGAATTCAACCCCTGGGAACCTGGTGAAAAAATCTATCCTGTGGGAGTCTTCAATTCCCCGGGCCATGTGAATCAATATACATGTGCCTATGATGATAAAGGCATTGACAACCCCTTGCCACTTTTTTCCTATGGTGCTGTGGGGTTTGGAAAAAATGATTTCAGGTCTGCAGCCATCCTTGTGGATACTGAACCCCGCCAGGATCTGAGGCTTATGCCCCATGAAGGTGTGGTCAAAGGGGTGAACCTCTTCCAGAAGAAATATCCGGACAACCGGCTCATG
>NBML01000012.1 GCA_002085465.1 Desulfobacteraceae bacterium 4572_89
GTGTTCCGGAATTCGTGACACATCAGACATCCTTTTTTTCCTTCTGTATTGTCAGGATGCGGAAAAAAGATTTCCACGACATTTTTTTTTTCTGCCCTGCCAAAGGCACCTGCTTCCACACACCCGGAAGCCCCGGCCTTTCTTGCGTCTTCCACTGACTTGCCCTGGAGTACCATCTCCTGGATAATGGCATCGGTGTTAAATATAGAGGGCTGGCCAAAGCCCGTGGCAATGATCTCCAATGCCCTTTTCACAAACCGATCCGGGCTTTTACGGGATACCTGAACCATGGAACTTGGCTGTAACAGGCGCATCTCTTCAATGACATCCAGGATGAGATAGGTGAGTTCATTGACCCCATCCTTATTATCTTCGGTTACCCCGCCCAGGTTGATGGTACAGAAATCAACATAGGTATTACTCTCTTTGGCTGTCACCCCCACCTTGGGGGGTGCGGGGTGGTTATGAAATTTTATCCAGAAGCAGGAGAGCAGTTCTCTGGCTGACTCACTGGTTAATCGGCCTTCCTGGATATCCTTTTTATAAAAGGGATACAGATTCTGGTCCAGCCTGCCCGGGTTATAGGCATCCCCCATCAGCTTCTGCTTTCTTTTCTGGTCCGGCTCTTTTTGGGCCAGTTCCTCCAGGGCCTGGGCATGGCGGTTGGCAAAAACAATCAGGGCATCGGCCGCAATATCCAGGGCCGTCAAAACCTCCTGGCAGTCAAGGGCTGAGGAATCTTCAAAAAAATCCAGTTCGCCAATGGTTTCCTTGATCCGGGCCTTCAGATCATTGAACCCATTGCCATAGATCAAATCTCCGCCGGCAGTATGCCCAGGGGAGCGCTGTTCCTGGAATTCTGTAAAGATACCCGCCCCAAAGGCATCCTTCCATGAATCTTCCATGGATGCAAAAATTTTTTCCCGGATGGTCTTGCCCTTCCAGAATGGGATAATGATTTCTTCATAAATCTTTTTTGTTTCTTCAGATACCCCATAGGCAACCTTGGGGCGGGAATCCAGGATTTCCAGATCCTCAAGGGAATGGAGACAGACTTCTGGATAGGTGGGCACAGCCTTGGGCCCTGGTCCCCTTTCCCCCACAATTAATTCATTGTCATCAATGAAAATGCTTTTATTTGAAAGGATATGTTTCAGACACAGGGCCCGCTGAACTGGAACTGACTGTCCAGGGTTTACCATGGTTTTATAAAATTCCGTGACCAGTCCGGCTCTTTCATGGGACAAGGTAACGGTTTTTGCAAGACTTTTTTTTCGTAATTGCTCAACCCTTGGATTCATCTTATCCCCCTATGGTTGTCTGAAACCCGCTGGCAACAAAAATCTGTTGGATATTTTCCACCTGGTCATCTGTGGGCGGGTGTAAATGTTTACAATGGTTTTCCATTTTCAACATTCTATACTTGCCATCAACTGTATTGTGAAAGGGCAAAATATGAATGTCCCGGTATATTGTCTCTTTTACCAGAAAATCAATGATCCTGCCAATATTTTCCTGGGTATCTGTCAGGGTGGGGACCAATGGAAACCGCAATTTCAGGTTTATTTTCAAATCAGATAATTTTTTAAGATTCTCCAGGATAAGGTCCACGGGTTTCCCTGTTAAGGCCCGGTGGGCCAGGTTGTCCATGACTTTAATATCGTAAAGAACAAGGTCTGCCCTGGTTGCTGCCTCTTTCAAAACTGTAAAAGGTGCAAAGCCAGAAGTATCCAGGCAGATGTGGATATGCTCCTGCCTGCAGGCATCCATCAGCGGCAGGAGCAGTCTCGGATTAGACAGAGGTTCCCCCCCGGAAAAGGTGACTCCTCCATTGGATTCATCAAAAAAAATAAGGTCTTTTTTAATTTCCCGGACCAAAATTTCCACAAGGTCCTTGACTTGGACTGGGCTAATCGGGACCTGGCCTGGGGCGGTTACATCCCTGTTTTGACTACCTATCCTCACCGGGGCAGCCTGGCTTTCCGGATTGTGGCACCAAGAGCAGGAAAGGGGACATCCCTGAAAAAACAGAGTGGTCCTTATGCCCGGGCCGTCATGGATGGAATACCGCTGGATCTTAAAAATATGGGGAGTGATATCTGCTCTGGGTTTCACGACTTTTTCCAATTCCCAAAAGCCCTTTGAAACTCATCTGTGAACCCATAATGGGCTGTAAACAAATATTCCACCCCAGGCAGATCCGCCAGTTTCTTCAAGGATTTTTCCTGGGTCTGGGTATCCATATTGAAAATCTTATTAAACTCTATAATTTTTCCGTTTTTTATGCCCATTGAATCCCCTGTGAACAAATAAGTGTTGTTGACCAGATAGCACATGGAGCCGGGCGTGTGTCCGGGAGCTAAAATCCCTTTGACTTTTATCCCGGAAACATTAAAAACCTGATTATCCTCCACCAGTTCATGGACATAATTCAATTTGTTTTTCATGAACAAAAACCGGGCAGTCTGCCCGGTAATCATCTGCTCTTCTTCCCTGGAAAGATAAATTCTGGCATTTTTAAAAAGTTTGAGCCCAGCGATATGATCCACGTCTGAATGGGTGAGAAAGACAGCAACAACAGATTCGGGGTTTATGTGCAGCAGATTGAGCTCTTTTTGAATATGATCTAGATTTCTGCCAGCATCAATGGCAATATAGGTGCTGCCATTTTTGACAAGAAACAGATTAACAAAACTATCCTGGACAGCAAACACATCCCTGACAACTTCCCGGGTTTCAATTGAGGACATTTTTTTAATTTCAAAATATAATTTCCCCAAAATCAAGGACAAAAGAAGTACAAGAATTATAAAAAACAGAATCATTTATATTTTTCCAAATCATATTTTTCTGCCAATTGAATCCTTTCATCCTCGGGAAGGGAGTTTATATATCTTTTCCATCCAGGGCAAAAGCCAATATGCCATTTCCAAATCCCGCCTAAAAAGGATTTTGAATTTTTGTCATATATTGCCCTGAAACCACATTTTTCGCAATTGTGTTTCGCCATTATAGATTCTCCTGGTATAGGGGTTTACTCAATGGATATTGATAACAGCCTGGTCCCGGGCTTTATTCCATTGGCCGTTTTTCCTCCACAGCATGGCAGGCCACAAATCCGCCATTGGAAAGTTTTACAAGTTTGGGCATTTCCCTTTTGCACCTGTCATCGGCATAGACACATCTGCCGTGGAAAACACAACCAAAGGGAAGATTCACAGGAGTCGGCACCTCTCCCTTGAGTTTGATGTGTTTGGCTTTTTTCTCCCCAACCCGGGGAATAGCTGAAAGCAGGGCCCTGGTATAGGGGTGACGGGGTTCATAAAACAGGTCATTGGCAGAGGCCAGTTCGCACAGGGTGCCAAGATAGAGAACCGCCACCCGGGTGCTGATATGGTGGACCACAGAAAGGTCATGGGTGATAAACAAATATGTCAGATCCCTTTTTTCCATGAGTTCCATGAGAAGATTCAGAATCTGGGCCTGGATGGAAACATCCAGTGCAGAAACAGGCTCATCAGCCACAATGAACTGGGGATCAAGAATCAAACCCCTGGCAATGGAGATCCGCTGGCGCTGGCCCCCGGAAAACTCATGGGGATACCGGGTGATCCAGGTGGGATCCACCCCTACATGTTCCATTACTTCTGCTGCCTTGTCAGCGGCCTCTGAAGCTGTCATGCTGGGATTGTGAAAACGCAGGGGCTCTTCCAGGGTCTGACGGACAGTTTTCCTGGGGTTGAGGGAAGCATAGGGATCTTGGAAAATCATCTGCATTTTTTTTCGGAAGGGGAGCCATTGGCTGTGATTTAGATGATCAATTCTTTCTCCGTTGTAAAGTATTTGTCCTGAATTGGGGGGATATAATCCCATGATTACCCGGGCAAGGGTTGATTTGCCGCAACCGCTCTCTCCAACCACACTGAGAGTTTCCCCTTTGTTGACAAAAAGAGAAACATCGTTCACAGCTTTTACTGTGGTTTTTTCCCGGTGGATTTTACCGCCCTTGAACTTGAGCTGATCAAGAAACCCTCCGGAAATATCAAAATGTTTCACCACATTATTCATGGAAACCAAGGGTTTTTCTGTATTCATTCTGAAGTGTATCCTTCCTATTTCATATGACAGGCAGCCATAATGCCATTTTGTTTTTTCTCCAGCAAAGGGGTTTCCCGGGTACAGATGGTCTCGCGCAATTCACACCGGGGATTAAATGCACATCCCGGCGGGATATTGGTAAGGGTGGGCATCATTCCCGGGATCTGCCGGAGTTCTTCTCCGGGAAGAGTGGAGCCGGGAATGGACCCGATCAATCCGATGGTATAGGGATGGGTTGGATTGGCCACCACCTGGTCTGTGGGACCGAACTCAATGATCTTTCCTGCATACATGACAGCAATTTTTTCGGTCACCTGAGCCACCACCCCCAGGTCATGGGTAATGAGAATCAGACCCATATTCTCAATTTCACAGAGTTCTTGTAATAAATCCATTATCTCTGCCTGGATGGTAACATCCAGGGCCGTGGTAGGCTCGTCTGCAATGATGATGGCTGGATCGGCCAATAGTGAAATGGCAATAATAATCCTCTGGCGCATGCCCCCGGACAACTCATGGGGGTATTGGTCCAGCCTCTCTTCAGGAGAGGGAATCTGGACTTTTTTCAATTTTTCCAGGGCAATGGCCCTGGCCTTTTCCTTGGAAATATTCTGGTGGGCCTGGAGGGTTTCAATCATCTGGTAACCAATGGTGAAAACCGGGTTCAGGGTCATCATGGGATCCTGGAAGATCATGGCAATCCTGTTCCCCCGGATTGTACGCATCTGGGTATCACTAAAATCGCTTATCTTATTTCCTTCGAAGTGGATACTGCCCCTGGAAATAAATCCCGGTTTACTGATCAAATTGATAATGGAAAAACCAGTTACTGATTTGCCAGCCCCGCTTTCCCCCACAAGACCCAGCCGCTCTCCTCGATCCAGGGTAAAACTGACATTGTCTATTGCAGTTATATCGCCGGTTCGCAAGGCAAATTTCACTTCAAGGTCACGGACTTCTAAAAGGTGAGACTCTAAAACGCTTGACATGGTCAATTTCTATCCTTTGTAAAGTTTCGGGTTAAGTACATCCCTGAGCCAGTCACCCAGAAGATTGATCACAAGGACAAAAATCACCAGCCAGAGGCCGGGAAAAATGGTAATCCACCAGGACCCTGAAAAAATAAACTCCTGGCCAGCCCGGATCAAAGATCCCAAAGAAGGCCTGGTCACAGGCATACCAAAACCCAGAAAGGATAGAGCTGCCTCGCTCTGAACGGCACTGGCCACCTGGATTGTAAAGATAACCATCACCGATGTCAGAGAATTGGGCAGCACATGGCGGAACATGATGGTGAATTTGGGAAAACCTATCACCCGGGCTGCTTCCACGTATTCCTTGTTCTTTTCCCCCATCACCGATGCCCTGATGGTCCTGGCAAATATGGGCCAGTTGGACAAACCGATAATGATGGTCAAAAGGGGTACAGCTAAGCGTTCATAACTACCGACACCAAATGCCACCTGGAATATAGCGGCGATGAATATTGCCATAATAAGATAGGGAAAGGAAAACTGGATATCGGCAATGCGCATGAGAATGGCATCAGTCTTGCCCCCCAGATACCCGGCTGAAAGACCCAGTACAACACCTATAAAAGCCTGAAGAGCAACAGCCCCAAGACCGATGATAATGGAGGTCCTCAGTCCGTAGAACATGGTGGAAAGCATATCTCTGCCCATGTTGTCCGTGCCCAGAATGAACTCGGAAGAACCGTCGGCCATCCACATGGGCGGGATTTCAGAATTCATGATGTCTATATTTTCAGCATCATAGGGATTCATGGGGGAGATCCAGGGTGCGGTAATAGCCAGGATGAGAAATATCACCAGGACAATAAAACTTGCCATGGCCACCCTGTCCCGTTTAAAAGCGTATAAAAAATAGGATTCTTTAAATTTTTGTAATTTTGTTTTCATTTTGTCCCTGCTATTCTAACGGTTGGGTTAATAAACCCGTAAAGAATATCCACAATCGTGTTCACCAATACAAACACACTTCCCACGACGACCAGATAGGCAACCAGCAAAGAGGTATCTGCCCGCTGGACTGCCTCTAAAAACATGAATCCCATACCCTGCCATTGAAAAACCAGTTCTGTTAAAATAGTAAAGGCAAAGGTAAGACCCATCTGAACCCCGAATACGGTTACCACGGGCAATAGAGTATTTTTAAAGGCATGAATCAGCCACACTCTGGCAGGGGACAATCCCTTGGCCCAGGCATATTTGATATACTCGGTTTCAAGGACCTCCATCATTTCAGATCGTATCAAACGGATAAACAGGGGAAGCATAATGGAGGACAGGGAGATGCAGGGAAGAATCAAATGTTTGAGTCCGTCAATGGTTAGAAACCCGGTGTTCCAATAGCCGTTGCCAAATAGATCAACGGTTTCCCCCCGCCCATAGGAGGGCAGGACCTGCAAATTCACGGCAAACAAATAAATGAGCAGAATGGCAGTAAAAAACACGGGCATGGAAACCCCCAGGGTTGAAAAACTCATGGTAAACCTGGACAACAGGCTCCTGGGTTTGAGTGCCGAGTATACCCCCAGGGGAAGGGAAACAAGAATGATGATCAGGGCAGACCCGATGAGCAGTTCTATGGTTGCGGGTGCATGCTTGATTATGACTTCAAGGGCAGGTTTATTGTAAAGAAAGGATCTACCCAGATCCCCTTTTACAGCATGTTTTACAAACCGTACATACTGGATCAGAAACGGGTCGTTCAGCCCCATGTTATCGGCGATTTCTGCCCTTTCTCCCGGTGTAACCCTTTCACCCACAAGATCTCTGACCGGATCACCAATTTTATTTTTTATTGCAAATCCCACCAGGCTGATGATCATCATGACGAGCAGAGCCTGGATGATTCTGCGTATAATAAATGCAAACATATGATTTTCTATTTTTCCAAATTTAGAAACCGCCACCCAGGGTTATCCTTCCCGGGGCAGCGGTTACTGGTTCAATACAAATTATTTTGTCTTACATTATTCGACTACAAGATCGCCGAAGTATGGGAAATTCATTGCATTGATAATTTCTTTAACTTTCAGGTTCTTTTTGGCGCCATAGGAATGGTTCTGCCAGTGAAAAGGAATAAAAGCAGCATCATCATAAAGAATCTGCTCAATTTCCTGGAGCATTGCTGTACGTTTGTCAAGGTCGGTTTCAGACTGTGCTGCAATGGTCAGCTCATCAACTTTTGGATTGCAATAACCGCTGTTATATTGCCCATAACCGGTTTCCTTGTTTTCGCACATCATTAAAAATTCAGAAAAGTTTCCTGAATCTTCTGTATCTGAATGCCATCCAATCATCATCATATCGGCAGCCCTGGCATCAAATTCATTCCAGTACTGGGCCTTGGGCATGGTTTTCAAATTTACTTTAATTCCGATTTTTCCCAGCATCTGAGCAGTTGCTTCGGCAATTTTGGCATCATTAACATACCGGTTGTTGGGAGCCATCATGGTGATTTCAAAACCGTTCGCATACCCTGCTTCCCTCATGAGGGCCTTGGCTTTTTTCAAATCATATCTGGGTTTGAGTGTTTCTTTATAACCAGCATAACCTCTTGGGCCCTGCTGAGCTGCAACCGTGGCAGTTCCCTTCATAATTTTTTGAACGATACCGGCATTGTTGACTGCATGGACAATTGCCTGACGTACCCGGACATCCTTAAGGGCTTCCACCCTGTTCTGGTTCATCTGAAAAGTAATGATACGTCCGCCGGAAATAGTCACCAGTTTTACTTTGTCATCTGAATTAACTCTTCTGAAATCCTGGGGAGGAACAGGAGAAATAAAATCAACATCACCGGAAAGAAGAGCTGCAACCCTTGTTGCATTTTCTTTGATGGGAACCAGGGTAAATTTTGTAACATTACCCGGACAATTTTTATCCCAATAATCTTTAAACCGTTCCATTTCAATTACCAGGCCCTGCTCACGTTTTGTTACAACAAAAGGACCGGTTCCGGATTCATTGTTCAAGGCAAAAGATTCACCAATTTTTACAATGGCATCCTTGGGCTGTCCGTTTGCATCCGTTCCTGTGTAGAACTCGGAATCCATGGCAAAGAAATAAGTGGACATGTTGAGAAGAAGTGCATAGGGTTTTTTGGTTTTAATATCCACAGTGTAATCATCTATAATATAACATCCGTCAAAGGGTTCCAGAAGCCCTTTAAAGTCCACACTGGTTCTCATCCGGTCAAAGGACCATTTCACATCCTTGGCAGAAAAGGTGTTTCCGCTATGAAATTTTACGCCTTTTCTAAGATAAAAACGCATGGTCAGTTCATCTTTCCGTTCCCATTTGGTTGCCAGACGGGGTTCAAAGGTAAGTTCCTGGGTCCAGCGTACAAGGGGATCAAACACCCAGTGTGACAGTTGGAGCATGCCGCCTGACAACTGAACCTGGGGATCAAGGGAAACCGGGTCTGCATCCAATCCTACCTTCAATGTCTTTGCACCGGCAGAGACAGTAAAAGACAGCACCAGAAAAAGGCTTAACGCTAATAAAACTAATTTTTTCATCCTATCCTCCATACTTAAGTTAAAATTTCCATTAAAAGCAAGGCTCTACCCTCTTTTAACAGTTCTAAACAGATTAAACATTTTGAATAGTTTCAAGTACCAAAAAAAGCTGCCATGGTCAAGCTATATCTTTCTCCCAGCCCTGAAAACAAAACTTGGGTTTTAATAAAAATTATGCTTTATAATTTTGTTTTATAAAAAATTTTGCCTCTTCAATTTCAGTTTCTGGAAAAACAGCCACTCCATTTTTAATTAAAAGAGCTGCTGTCACTCCCATTCCCGGAACCAGCCTTTTTTCAAATGTTCCATCATATATATTCCCTGTCCCGCAGGATGGGCTCTTTTCCTTTAAAACTGCAATTTTTATATCATGAGCCATTATCAGTTCCAGGGCCAGGAAAGCCCCGTGCAGAAACTGCAAGGTGACATCCTTTCCAGAGGATGTAGTAATCCTGGCCTTTTTTTCCAGCACATCCCCACCATTTCCATTGATTATTTCAGCAGGAGGCCTGGGAATATCAAGACCGCCTGCCACTTCAGGGCAGAACCTGACCAAAGAGCCATGGGCTTCCCATTCCCGGATCATGATATGATCCAAGGGTTTTCTTTTCCCGTCATACCTGACAAGATCGCCTGCAAGGCAGGCTGAAATCAATATTTTTCCCATAAACAATGTATACAAAACTATTGGGTATTTGTAAAAATATTCATTGACTATTTAAAGGTTTGGTGTAATGAATGACCATTCATTAATCAATTCCAGGAGGATTTACATCATGGCACAGCTAATTTCCGACCGCAGGGATATCGAGTTTGTACTCCATGAACTGCTTGAGGCTGAAAATCTGGCAAAAATCCATGAAGATTTTGCAGATTTCAATAAAAAAACCATTGACCTGATTATTTCCGAGGCAAAAAACTTTGCAGTCAAAGAACTTCTGCCCTCCAATAAAGAGGGGGATGAACAGGGATGCACCCTTGAAGACGGAAAGGTAACCACCCCGGAATCCTTTAAGCGGCTCTTTGACCTGTTCAATGACGGAGAATGGCTGGCACCCACTGAAGATCCGAAATGGGGTGGCCAGGGAATGCCCTTTACAATAGCATCTGCCGCAGCAGAATATTTCAACGGTGCCAATTATCCCTTTATGATGTACCCTGGCCTTACCCAGGGGGCCGGCCATTTGATTGAAGAATTTGGCACCCAGGAACAAAAAGATATTTATCTTAAGAATATGTATACTGGAAAATGGACCGGCACCATGCTCCTGACCGAACCCGGCGCTGGATCCGATGTGGGTGCACTCACTACCAAAGCTGTTCCCAACGGGGACGGCACCTATTCCATCATTGGCGAAAAAATATTCATTTCCGGGGGTGACCATGATCTTACGGAAAATATAATCCACCCGGTTCTGGCCCGGATACAGGGCGCTCCCGAGGGGACAAAAGGGGTTTCCCTGTTTCTGGTTCCCAAATACAGGGTCAATAAAGACGGCAGCCTGGGTGAATTCAATGATGTTCTCTGCACCGGGATTGAACATAAAATGGGTATAAAGGGCAACAGCACCTGCTCCCTTTCCCTGGGTTCAAAAGGAGATTGCATTGGCACCCTCCTGGGTGCAGAGAACAAAGGCATGAAAGCCATGTTCCAGATGATGAATGCCGCCAGGCGCCTGGTGGGATTCCAGGGATTTGCCTGCGCCACCACAGCCTATATGTATGCCCTTGATTATGCCAGAAACAGGGTCCAGGGAAAGGACCTCATGGAAATTATGAATCCAGATGCCCAACCTGTTTCCATCATCCACCATCCAGATGTCCGGAGGCAGCTCATGATGATGAAAGTCAATGTGGAAGGCATGAGATCCCTTTTATATTATGTTCACTATTGTGCGGACATGGCCGCCATTGCACCAACCCAGGAAGAAAAAGACAAATACCAGGGTTTTGTTGAAGTCCTGACCCCCATTGCCAAAGGCTATGTCACTGACCGGTCCTTTGAGGTTTGCAGCCATGGCATGCAGGTATACGGAGGGTATGGTTTTATCGAAGAATATCCCATGGCCCAGTTGCTCAGGGATTGCAGGATCACCCTTATATACGAAGGCACAAACGGTATCCAGGCCATGGATCTTCTGGGCAGAAAACTGGGCCTGAACAAGGGCAAACCCATAATGGACCTGTTCGGAGAAATGCAGAAAACAATTGCAGCGGCCAAGACCATTCCCGGCCTTGAAAAAGAAACCGCCAAGGTGGAAGAGGCCATAAACAAACTGGCTGAAGTGGCCATCCACATGGGCCAGACCGCCATGTCAAAAAAAGTGCTTGCCGCCTTTGCCAATGCCCATCCTTTCCAGGATGCCACCGGCGACACAACCATGGCATGGCTCCTGCTCTGGAGGGCCACAATTGCTGCCCAAAAACTTGAAAAAGCCAAAAAGAAAGATAAACCATTTTACCAAGGCGTGATCAAGTCTCTCCAGTTCTACGTCCAGACCCAGCTGCCCATCACCCTGGGCAGGTTTGCAGCACTAATGAACACAAGCTCTATTGCCGTGGAAATTGAGGACAACATGTTCCCGGGATAATAATCCCTGCAATTATCCAATGTCATTTTCAGCATCAGCTAAAGGGAAATGACAGGCCACAAATTTACCCGGTGTGGTCTCCAAAAGTTCAGGAGACTTTGTTCTGCAGATATCCCGGGCATATTCGCAGCGGCTCTCAAAACTACACCCGTCTGGGAGGTTAAAAGGACTTGGGACTTCTCCCTCGATTCTGGGTGTTTTGCTCTTTGCATCTGGATCTGCAATAAAAATGCTTTCCATTAAAATTTTTGTATAGGGATGGCACGGTTTCTGCCGGGAAAGATCTGCAGGGGTTATCTCAACGATCCTACCCAGATACATGACAATGATCCGTTGACAAAAATAATCCACCAGGGCCAGGTCATGGGAAATAAACAAATAGGTGATGTTAAATTGATGACCCAACTGCTGAAGCAATAGGATGATCTGTGCCTGAACCGATACATCCAGGGCAGCTGTGGGTTCATCTAAAATAATGAATTCAGGAGAAAGGGACAGGGCTCGTGCGATTACGGCCCGCTGCTTCTGCCCTCCGGACAATTGATGGGGATAGTAACGACAATGTTCCGCTTTCAGGCCAACCATTCCCAATAATTCAAAAATACGGTCTTTACTTTCTGCCTGGGACATTTTTTCTCTTTGGATCTTAAACACCTCTTCCAAGCTCCGGTATATGGAGTTGCGGGGGTCCAGAGATGAATGGGGGTCCTGGAAAACCATTTGCATTTTTCGTCTCAGCCTGCGCAGGGACTGTTTTCCAATAAGGTTGATGTCTTGTCCATCAAATACAATGCTTCCCCGGGTGGGTTTGATAAGGCTTAAAATGAGTCTTGCAAGGGTAGATTTGCCGCATCCTGACTCACCCACAACCCCAAGGGATTCTCCCTGGAAAATATCAAGGGATACATCATTAACGGCTTTTACTTCCCCTATTTTCCGATGCAGCAACCCGCCGGTAATGGGGAAAAATTTGGACAGATGCCGGATTTCAACTAAAGCCTTCATGAATCTGCCCTCCACTGGGGGCTGAATTTATGGCATTTAATGTTTGTGTCATTGGTTAATTGTATGTTTATAGGACTTTCTTTCATACAACATGGTTTTGCATCAGGACAGCGGGGATGATACCGGCACCCGCTGGGAAATGTCTGCACGCTGGGTACATTCCCAGGAATGACATTGAGGGATCTTTCCTCCATACCCAGTGTTGGAATGCAATTGAGCAATGCCCCTGTATAGGGATGTTCCGGTGCCTTGAAAACCGATTCTACCCGGCCGGTTTCCACCACATTTCCCGCATACATGACAGCAACGGTATCACAGAGATGGGAAATCACGCCCAAATCATGGGTAATCATGATGAGCCCGATATGTCTTTTCCGAATTGTTTCCTTGAATAATTCAATTATCTGGGCCTGAACAGTAACATCCAGGGCAGTGGTTGGTTCGTCTGCAATTAAAAGTTTGGGATCGGCGCAAAGTCCCATGGCAATGACAATTCTCTGTTTCAATCCCCCTGAAAGTTGATGGGGATATTGAAAAAAAACCTTATCTGCATTGGGAATTCTAAGGGATGTCATCACATCCACGGCCTTTTTTTGGGCATCTGCCCTGGATATCTTCATATGCAGCATGAGACCCTCTACAATCTGATCACCCACTCTATAAACCGGGTCCAGGGATGTCATGGGATTCTGGGATATCAAAGAGATCTTGTTTCCTCTTAGTTTCTGGTATTCTTTTTCAGATATTGAGCCCAAATCCTGCCCCTCGAAAATAATTCTACCGCTGGAAATCCTTCCATCCAGTAAGGGCAGCAGACCCATGATGGCCTGGGCTGTGACTGATTTACCAGACCCTGTTTCTCCCACAAGGCCTAAAATCTCGCCAGCTTTAACATCAAAGCTGATCCCGCTTAACGGCTCAACTATGCCGTCACGGGTTTTGAACTCCACCTGTAAATTCTCCACCTGTAACAGTGTCATTTGAGGGTATCCTCCCGGATATCCATAATATCCACCAAAGCATCTCCAAAAAGGTTAAAGCCGAAAACTGTAATCATCATGGCAAGCCCCGGAAATACAATGACCCATGGTGAAATAAAAAGATAGGCTGTTCCATTGCTCATCATGGCCCCCCAGCTGGGCATGGGTGGCTGGGCACCCATACCTAAAAAGCCAAGGGTTGCTTCCAGGACAATGGCTTGGCCAATGCCAATGGTAGCTGCAACAATCACCGGGGCAATGGCATTAGGGAAAAGATGCTTAAACAAAATGGTAAAGTCTGTGGCCCCGAGAGACCGGGTAGCTTCCACATAGATTTCATTCTTGAGCATGAGGATCTGTCCCCTGATCAACCTGGCATATTGGGCCCAGTAGGTCAGGGCAATGGCAATGATCACACACTCAATCCCTGCGCCCACAACCGCAACCAAAAGAAGGGCCACAAGGATTTCCGGCAAAGACCAGGTCAGGTCCGTAACAATGGAGAGGGCCTGATCCAGCCATCCCCCGTAATATCCGGCAAATGCACCCAGAATGACCCCGATGAATACGGACAGGCCCACGGAAACAACACCCACATAGACTGAAATCCTTGATCCATGGAGAATCCGACTGAACACATCCCTTCCAAATTCATCGGTTCCCATGAGATGGTCCTGGGAAGGAGGGCTGTTCATTATGCTTAGATCCTGCTCCTTATAGGAATAAGGGGCTATGAAATCAGCAGATATGGCCATGAGGATCAGGCCGGCTATGATAATAGTACCCAGGAGACCTGCCTTGTTAGTTTTTAATTTTTTTACCCGTCTCAGCCACCTGTTGGCAGGTGGAATGATATTGTCTTGGTTTTGATTATTTTTCATTGTGACTGCTTAAAATAAATTAGCGCGCTATCGCGCGGGATTTTAGCATTTAGCCATTAGCTGTTAGCTAGCGGCTAAATGCTAACGGCTAAATGCAAATTCCTATACTATTAAATTTCTGTTTCAATGATGTTGATCCCTCACTCTGGGGTCTGTCACTGCATAAAGGATGTCAGCCAGAAATGTGCCCATCATGATGCCCATGGCCAAAATCAGCATGGCTCCCTGGATAACGGGATAATCCCTTCGAAACAAGCCGGTGATCAATAATTGTCCCAGGCCGGGCCGGCCAAAAACGATTTCAACTGTGACTGTCCCTCCCAGAACCCATCCGATGCGCAATCCCAGGATAGTAATGACTGGAATCAATGCATTCCGTAAAATGTGTTTCAGCAGGATTGCTTTTTTCCCAAGCCCTTTGGCATGGAGCATTACAATAAAATCCTTGGATGCCACTTCCAACATGGACACCCGTGTGACCCTTGCAATAAGTCCTGCTCCGCCCAATCCCACGGTAATTGCCGGAAGGACCAGAGACATCAGGGAACCGGAACCTGAAATGGGAAACCAGGTCATCCACACGGCAAAAATCAGGATAAGGATCAAGCCCAGCCAGAAAGCAGGTATGGTAACCCCGAATAAAGCCACCAGCATGGCCAGGTGGTCAAAAATAGTATTTTTGGCTGCCGCAGAAATGATGCCCATGGAAACCCCCAGAACAAATGAAAGAGCAATGGCTGTAAGGCCCAGGGAAAGGCTGTAGGGCAGATGGTGAAGTAAGAGTTCCGTTACCGGTCGTTTCTCAATGATTGATCGCCCCAGATCTCCGTGAAGCATGTTTTTAAACCAGATAAAATATTGAACCGGAATTGATTTGTCCAGATTATATTTTTCTACCAGCTTTTGTTCATGGGCTTTGGTCATTCCCGGTCCCATAAGATTGTCAATGGGGTTTCCCGGTACAATGTGAATCAGAGAAAAGATAATGATGGACACCACAACAAATATGGGAATCATCAATAGGGAACGGCGTAAAACAAACTGCCACATGTTTTTCCTACTCCAAAGGATTTTTTAAAAATTTCAGGGTTCCTCTGATCTCTTTGATGCATGCTGACCCAAAAAAATCAGAGAAATTATGTAAGAAAAGAAGAGATTATTTCAAATCCCAGTCCAATACTCCCATTCCCATGAACCGTCTGTCAAGGCTGTCTTTAGGATGGACCAGTCGACTGCCCACGGCAAAAATCGTATCTGGAAGATAAAACGGTGCCCACACGTATTGCTGTAGAAGAAAGGTGTGATATTCTTTGAAATTTTCCACCCGTTCTTCTGGTGTCCGGGACCGGGTCATGGCTTTCTGCATGAGATAATCTGACTCATTGTCATGGTACATGGCGGCATTGGGATACCCCATGCGTTTTGAGTTTAAAAACCATTCCAGGATGTCGGCATTCTCCCACTCATATGAACGGATAGCCAGCTGATGTTCCCCTTTTTTATAATAGGCACGGATGGAGCTTGGGTCCATGAGGGTTATTTTTACATCAACACCGGCCTTAGCCAGCTGGGCCTGAATGACTTCGGCAGAACGCCGGTAGGAGGATTCGTTTTTAGCCAGCAGTTTCAATTCCAATTTTTTGCCGTCCTTATCCACCCGTATTCCGTCTGGTCCCATTTTCCATCCAGCCTCTTCAAAGGCAGCCTTGGACCCTTCAAGATCAAATCTGATCTGATATTTTTGATCCACCTGGCTTGCCGGAAGTGAGTCGATCAGATATGTGTAGGCGGGCTTGCCTGCATTTGCAAACACACTTTTTGTAATGCTCTCCTGGTTGACTGCCAGGGCGATTCCCTTTCTGACCAGTTTATTGTCCAAAGGAGCAGACTGGGTATTCATGACCATATGATACAATGAATCGCCGGGCTGGCGGATGATACTCAGGTTTTTATCTTTTTCAATCTTATCGATGAACATGGTGGGTACGGAAAAAACAACATCCAGTTTACCGGTTTTAAGTTCCAGAAACCGTGTGGATTCCTCTTTCATATCTTTATAAATAACTTTGTCAATAATTGCAGGCCCCTTGTTTTTAACCAGGGCCGGTCCCCATGTATAATCCGTATTTTTTACCAGCACCAGTTCATTTCCCGGAGACCATGACTTAAATTTATAGGGTCCTGATCCTACCACATGTTTGGTGCCGAAATCTTCACCATACTTTTTATAGGCAACCATACTGGGAACGGCCATAAAAGTCTGGGACATATTAAAAAACATATTGGGGTCCGGGTATTTCATATGGATGATAACAGAATGGGGTCCTGTAATCTCAACATTGTCTATGGAAGCAACCATGTATCCTGATGGTCCTGTTTCCATCTCCTTGAGAAACCATTTTACCACCTCTGAATTAAAGGGAGAACCGTCATGGAATTTAACCCCTTGTTTCAATTTCATATCCCATGTCAGGCCATCCTCGCTGATGATCCAGGATTCAGCCAGAGACGGATAAAACTTTCCATCTATTCCCCATTCAATGAGCCTGTCATAGATCAGGGACATGGCTTCGTGGTTTAATTCCACTTTAATGGGATTAAAGGTTGTAACACCTAGTTCATTGGGATCACCGGCAGCATAGATTACTTTTTCCGCCTTTGCCTGCATGGGTGTCAGAATAAACAATGCTGCCAGGAAAATGATACATAAATAATTGATAGGTTTTGTCATTTGCTCCTCCTTAAATAGTAATAGTCAAATTTAAATATTATTCAGTGCACTTCATACCAGGCTGACCATGGGCCGGTATTAATTGCTCCTGGAAAGCCGCTTGCCGGGCAGCTTTTTTGTGTGTTCACCGTTCAGGACAACTGCCTGGCCATTTACAATTACATGAACAATTCCCATTGGATATTGATGGGGGTCTTCAAAGGTTGCCCGATCCTGTATTGTGTCAGGATCAAACAGGACCAGATCGGCAGCCATGCCTTTTTTGATCAGACCCCGATCTGTTAAACCCAGTTTTCTGGCAGGCAGCCCGGTCATTTTATGGACAGCCTGTTCCAGGGTAATGCTATTTTTTTCCCGGACATATTTTCCAAGAACTCTGGGAAATGTTCCGTAAAACCGCGGATGAACAGGAGATTTTCCTGTTGGGCCCCGGGGAGTTACTGAACATCCGTCAGAACCCACCATGCCGTGGGGGTTCTGCATAATGGTTACCAGATCTTTTTCAGACATGGCAAACACGATCATTCCAAGCCCCCCGTTTTCCTGGCAAAAAACTTGAAAAATTGCCTCCAGAGGATCAAGCCCCAGGGTTTTGGCCATCTGTTCCACTGTAAGACCGTTCAATGCCATGTTTTCCGGCCGGGTATAGCCCAGAATCTGTATCCTGTCCCATCCCAGCCCTTCCATGGGATTGTCCCAGTCATCGGGAGGATTTGTCATTTCCGCCACTATTTTTTTTCTGGTGTGGTCTGTTGTGAGAAAATCCATAAGCCTGGAGGCACCACCCTCTTTGGCCCAGGAAGGAAAGATTTCCAGCAAACCGGTATGATAGGCCGTATAAGGATATTGATCGAAATGAACTCGTACCCCTTGTTTTCTGGCCTGATCAATCTTGTCAAGGAGCAGGGTGCTTTTTCCCCACATGACAGGGGTTTCACACTTTAAATGAGAGATTTGAAGGGAAACCCCGGATTCCCTGGCCACGGACAAGGCTTCCTCCACTGCTTCAAAAAGAAATTTTCCTTCACTGCGCATGTGGGTTGAATAGATACCATGAAAGTCTTTGACAACCATGGCCAGTTCCATAAGTTCTCTTTTATCGGCAAAAGCTCCGGGATGGTAGATAAGACCTGATGAGAGCCCAAAAGCCCCTTTTTCAAGTTCTCTTTTCAAAAGATACTTCATTTGTTTCATCTCATTTTGATCCGGAGGCCTGTTTTCATATCCCATGACATTGGCACGCAGGGTGGAGTGTCCCACCAGGGGTACAACGTTCACAGCCGTTCCATTGGCTGACAATTGAGAATAAAAATCATCCAGGCTTTCCCAATTCCATTCTTCCGGGGATATATGCTGTTTATAATATTTTCCAAGGTCTGTCATATATTCCATAAATGCATCCCGCCCGGCGGGAAGAACAGGAGCTGGTGATCCACCGCAATTGCCGGTCACTTCTGTTGTCACTCCCTGTCTGACCCGGCTTTCCGCCGTAGGTTCCAAAAGAAGAGTAAAATCAGAATGGGTATGGATATCTATGAATCCAGGGCTTACAACCAGTCCTGATCCATTTATTATTTTTGAACAGGCCAGGTTTATTTCCCTATCCATGTGAGTGATGACCCCCTTGGTAACACCAAGATCTGCCTGAAACGGTTTGGCACCGCTTCCATCAATCACCCTGGCATTTTTAATAAGCAGATCAGGCATGGGATCCTTCCTTTTCTTTATAGACATTTTTTTTCATGGGTGTTGTGTCGGGCAAATGGTCATGTTCATGGATAAACTGCTGGATTACAGGAAGAATCTTTTCCATGGCTTCTTCCAAGGGACAGATAACAGGGATACCAATTTTTTTCTCAAGCTGCCGGGCGTACGAATCCAGGTCTTCCCTGTTTCCGCCGGTACCATTTAAGGTAACGGCAATAACCTTTGTTCCGTACATTTCAATGAGTTTAATCTCACTTTCTATCTCCGGCAGCAGGCACCCTATATCTTCGGCAGTATCATAGAACTCCCTGAACGGGGCATGCTGGAGAACCACCCCTTTAATGTTCCCTGACACAATAATTTCAGCCCCACAGGGACCCAGGGGATTTCTCATCCCGGATTGACCTTCCACAACAATAAGATCGGGACACGCTTCCTGTTCACATTTGACAATAGCCGCTTCCACCTCCCCACTGACAAAATCATTGATAGTGGTGTCCAGAATAAATCCATGGGGATTGCCCTGGAGCCAGCCGGTTTGACCGGTATAGATCATTTCTGAATATAGCCCAATATTTTGGCAGGTCTCAACAATCATACGGGACGTGGTCCGCTTACCAAGGGCACAATCTGTCCCCAATACTGCCACACGGGGAATTTTCATGTCAAAGATGCGACCTGACCAGAAATGAAGCTGATCAAAGGGTTTATGTCTGCGGACATCAATGATTTTTACATTGTTTTCCAGCGCAGCCTTTTTAAAAACCGGGTTGTCGCCCAGCAGCATGTGCATCCCATTGACAATGGAAATTCCATAATGGATGATACCCAGTGTCAGGGCCTGCCATTTTTCATTCAGTCTGCCACCACTCAGTGCAACACCAATGATGGCATAATCCGGCTTTTTTCCCTGGGCAGCCAGACAATCATCCATATTGGAATAAACAGGAACATTGCGGTGGATACCGTCAAGGACCTCACCAGCATCCAGGCCCGCACTGTTATGATCAATAACCCCCATAATATCAAACCGTTCAGTTCCACGTATAAGGCCGTGGGCAGTCTTTGCATCGGCAGAATCCAGGCTGCCGTTGGTCAAAATAACTGCAGACCCCATCAGTGTACGATTTTTTTTCTCCATAAAAGATTTAATTTTATGATTGCCGCTATCAGGTTTCATTAGATTCTCTTTACTCCCAATCCAGGTTGTTATTGGATGAGCACCCGTCCGTGCCTAATCCGACTGTCAAGCCCGCGTTTACCATGTCACGTATTGGGGCTATACCTGCGCACAGTTTCATATTGCTTTCAGGCACGTGAACGATTTTCATCCCTTTTTTGAAAACACGGGAGATCTCCATTTCATCGAGATGTATTGCATGGGCTGCGATAAGACCCTTGTCTATCAATCCAAGCCGGTCTAAGTAGAAAACCGGCCTTTTACCGGTCCTTTTTATAATTTCATTGATTTCGTCAGACGTCTCGGAAAGGTGGATCTGAAGGGGCAAATCAAACCGTCTGGATATCTCCCACGCACCTTTTAAGGTCTGTTCGGAACACGTGACAGGACTGTGGCAAAACAAACCAGGCGTAATCAGGGTCGAAAAACCGAGCCATCTTTCTATGAATTCCTTTGCCACCATCAGGTTTTTTGTCGGGTCAGGGACACCCGGTGCAGGAAAATCAATAATCCCCTGGGCAATAAGGCCCCTGAGTCCGGATTCGTGCACGGCCCGAACCGTCTCATCCTGAAAAAAATACCCGTCTGCAATGCAGGTGGTCCCGGATGCAATCATCTCAAGACATCCCAAGAGTGAACCCCAGTAGACCGTGTCCGGGTTAAGGTACTTTGCCTCAGCAGGAAATATTTTTTCAAAAAGCCATTGCTTCAAAGGCAGATCATCGGCAAGGCCCCTGAAAAGCGTCATGGCC
>NBML01000078.1 GCA_002085465.1 Desulfobacteraceae bacterium 4572_89
CGCAGGGATTGTGGAACATAGCCAGGCAAAAGATTTTAAACCGGATCTGCCCATCAATGTCTTCCCCTTTATTTTAAGAGGGATATCGCTATTTGGCATTGACTGCCCCATGGCATTACGCCAAAGACTCTGGAATAATCTTTCAACCAACTGGAAACCTGACAATCTGGAAAGCCTTTCCTCAAAAATCGGTCTCAAAGACATGGGGCACCAGCATAGAAAGAATACTCAAAGGACAGCTAAAGGGGAGAACCCTGGTGGATCTGGGATAAACCCCTGACAAATTTGTAACAATACCCATGGTTGTAAATCAATTATTTTTGATTTACAACTACTTAACATATAATAATAAGGAGATCGCCATGAGCACACCACAACATTGCCCGGGTTTTGAACAATTCAAAAACCTGCAGTCCTTTATCTGCAAATGCCCCAAATGCGATACACCAAAGGAAATTTTTTCCGACGAGTTCGAAAAAATCCACAAATGTGAAAAATGCGGAGAAGAGATTGATTTTACCTCCTGCACCTATGAAGCAGGCTAATTTACAGCTCCCTGCCAGACCTTGCTTCCTGGCAGGGAATTTCAGTCTGAAATAAGCTTAACACGCTATCGCGCGAGCTGTTAGCCATTAGCTGTCAGCTAAAGCCTAAATATAAATTCCTATATTATTTAATTATCCAGGGAAAAAACCTGGATGGGATCTGACTTACCCTTGACCCTGATTTCAGGCATGGGTTTGAAATCATAAAGACTGCTATCAATAAGGGACTGGACTTTTTCACTGACCAGAATATCTGTACCAAACTCCTTGGTCAGTCCCTGGATCCTGGAGGCCAGATTCACAGTGTCCCCTATCAGGGAATAGGCAGTCCTGTCTGCACTGCCGATATTGGCAGCCAGGACAGAGCCTGTGTGGATTCCAACACCATGGGCTATGGGAGAAATTCCCTGGCTGATAAATTGTTTATTTAACCTAGCCAGACGCTGGCGCATATCAAGGGCAGTTTTAACGGCTGCCAGTTCATGGTTCGGCTGATACACGGGAGCCCCGAACACTGCCTCCACTTCATCTCCGATAAACTGGAGGAGCAACCCGCTGTTTTCTTTGATGGCTTCTGCCATTTCATTGAGATAGGCGTTCAACATATAAATCAATTCCCTGGGCGGGGTCACAGCCACCAGGGGAGTAAAATTTCTCAAATCTGCAAACAAGATGGTGGCTTGCTTTAGCTCTCCATCCAGTGGTATCCTGCCCCTGAGAATTTCATCCCTGACCCGGGAATCCACATATTTTCCAAAGGTATCCTTGATAAATTCCCGTTCCCTTAGACCATTGGTCATGGAGTTAAGCATCTCCCCTGCAAACCCGATTTCATCATTGGTATAAACCTTTGCCTGCTTGGAAAAATCTCCCTTTTTCACATGTCCCATAACCCGGATAATTTCAACCACCGGCCGTTTCATATTCTGGACAACCAACCATGAAAGTCCAATGGCCACCACCATGAACAGGATGCTCTCCTTGGCAATGGTTTCTTCCAGGCGTTGGATCAGCATAAGCAGGGTCATCTCATCCATCATCTGCATCTGTCGAAATCTATGAATGGTTAAATGAATAAAGGCAAGGGGCACAACGGAAACGGCAAATATCAATGCAGCAAACCGCGTTTTTAAACTGATGGACCTTACACCCCCTACCCTGGACAGATCCCCTTCAGGAAAAAACAAAGGCACCAGATTATGCTGGGACACATGCTCAACCCAGAAAAAAGCCAGGATCATTGTAATCAGACCACAGGCAATACCGATTCCAAGTCCGTGGGGGGTGCCGATTGCCCAGAAAAGAAAAGAACCCAGTCCCCAGGAAAACATATCCAGAATCACTATCATATAAGGTTCATTCAGCACCCGGCGCCGGGCTTTTTCCAACAATACAGGATCTGTGTCCAGCCCAAGGTAGAAAGCTTTCAAGCATTTACGAATGGGTAACTCATACCAGATAACCACCACCAGCATCACAACTGCGGAAAAAATACCATAGTACATGTCCAGATATTTAACCATTGTCAGGATTTTTTCCGGAACATTGCCGGTCCTGTGTTCAAACAGAACGTTGGTCAGCAGATCCCCCATCAGCACGGCAATCATATTGCCGATTAGCACGGCATTTGCCATTCGAAAATGCTGAAATCTTGTTTTGATTGGTTGATTTTCCATGATATTCTCTAAAATGTCAGGGTCTACCTAAGACTATTGACCAGGATGAAATTTTTGTAAAGAAAATATTGACTTGATACCCATAGATCGTGTATTTATTTTTCCCATAATTTAGTAAGTATGTCTGGTCCTCGGAACACGGTGAAACTCCGTGACGGTCCCGCCGCTGTAATCGGAAATATTTATTTTGCAATTGCCACTGTTCACACGGGAAGGCGCAAATAACAAATTCAATGCCGAAAGTCAGAAGACGAACCAGATATTCAAAATTCGTGTAAAACTTGATGGCAAAGGGTTTTGTAAGATTATTATTTCTTGCAGAATCCTTTTTTATTTTGCAGGAAAAGAGAAAAAAGAAGAGGTAGATCATGTCACTGCTTGAACAAACAATCGTATCCATAAAAAAAACTTTAAATGAAGATACTTTTAATGCAGCCAAAGACAGGCTGCTCAACCAGGCAAAACCACCGGGCAGTTTAGGTGTAATGGAAGAAATTTCTGCCCGTCTTGCCGCAATCAAGGGCACCATTGACGTACGGCTGAACAATAAACGCATTGTTACCTGTGCAGGAGATCATGGCGTGACCCAGGAGGGGGTCAGCCTTTTTCCGGCAGAAGTCACCCCCCAGATGGTATTAAATTTTGCGGCCCAGGGCGCATCGGTAAATATCATCGGCAAACATGCAGGGGCCGTTGTAAAGGCTGCTGATCTTGGGGTGAATTATGATTTTGATCTGGATTTGCCAATTTTCCATAAAAAAATCAGGCATGGCACTGCCAATTTTACCAAAGAACCGGCCATGACAAGGGAAGAGGCCGTCCAGTCCATTGAGGCCGGAATAGAGATTGTGGCAGAACTGGACAAGGAGGCTCCGGTGGACCTTCTGGGAACGGGAGACATGGGTATTGGGAACACAACCCCATCATCGGCCATTATTGCAGCTTTTTCAGGTATCCCGGTAGAAAAACTCACCGGCAGGGGCACAGGAGTTGATGATGCAGCACTTGCAAACAAAATAGCTGTTATCCAGAAAGGTCTTGACCTTCACCAGCCCGACCCCACAGACCCCATTGATATTCTATCCAAGGTAGGAGGGCTTGAAATAGGAGGACTGGCAGGCCTGGTGCTGGGTGCTGCATCCCGGGAGATTCCCGTGATATGTGACGGCCTGATCTCAACGGCCGGGGCATTGATTGCCTGTGAACTGGCCCCAACGGCAAAGCAATATCTTTTTGCCAGTCATAAATCCGTGGAGATCGGCCATAAATACATGCACGACCGCCTGGGACTTGATCCCCTCATCGATCTGAAGTTCAGGCTGGGAGAAGGAACAGGCGCTGCCGTTTGCATGGAGCTTCTCGACCTTTCCACCCGCATCCTTGCAGATATCAAAACCTTTGAAGAGATGGGAATCACCAACGTTCAATAGGATTAAAAGAAAGGCTTAAAAGAAAAAACGCTAAAATCAGAACCACAGAAAATTGAAAGGGCTCCATGGAAAAATTCTGGAGCTCATTTCAAACTATCCTTCAGGAGTTCAACAAGATGAAGCACTTTCACATGGCTTTCCCGCTTGTCCAGCCCACCCTTTAATTGCATGACACAGCCAGGGCAGTCAGTCACAAGAATATCATCATGGCTGGCAGGCCGCAGCAGGTCTGGTTCACGGGAAAATCCACCTGGATATTGGTTTTTTTTAATAGTGTCACTATATCCTTTCCATGGCCGGGATAGATAAAATCCATGGCACACCCGGCAAAAAGGGCAATTTTAAGACATGTTTTTTTTATTAGATGGGGAAGATCTATGGCCACAGGCCCCGCACCTTGTCCGGGGGTACCATTCCAGAGATGTCCGGAATTGTTTTACTTACAGGACGAATGAACAAAATCAATGAAATAGATGGGAATCTCCATCCCACAATCCTTACCGATCGTCGGGACAAAGAGGAGTTCAGAAGGGTGGAAGAGGCTATTGAAGCTATTTTTGACGTCCTGGGCAGATGGGCCGGGCGATTTCAACATCTGTTCATCAAAGGTGAATCCAATACCCAGGGAACTTCCTGTGCCAGACTGAGCTCCCCGCTTCTGGGGGATCGACATTTTATGCCCCTGGCCAGGACACCGTTCCACATGGAGGCGCCCCGAAATCCAAAATCTCCTTCCCAGGGTATAAAGGCGGTATTTTTTACCGGCTGCCCGGCATGTATGATGCAGATTTCAGATGTGCTGGCAAAACATAAAAAAAAAATAAAAGTATGCCATCCCATGGAATTATATGCTGAGTCACTTGAAGAAAAAAACTGATTGGATTAGATTACATGAAGCAGGTTATATTTTAAAAGGAGAAAACATATGAGCATTATGGAGCCTGAAATCAAACAAGATGAAATTCTTATTTTAAATGACAAGGATTTTTGCAGGGAAAACCTCTGCATTGTTACTGGATGCGGAACAGGTATTGGCAGGGCCTCGGCCATTGCTGCGGCAGCCAATAACCTCACAACTGTTGGTCTTGATATCAACCAGGTTGAAGGGAAAAAAACCTGTGAAATGGTGAAGGACCTGGGTAAAACCATGACATTTATCAAGACCGACCTGACCCGGGATGAAGACATTGAAAATGCCGTGATCCAGTCAGCTTCCATGGGGCAAATCAAATATTTAATCAATATAGCAGGCATCCAGCACATTGATTCTGTGGAAAATTTTCCCATGGAAACCTATGATCTCATGCAGCGCCTGATGGTCAGGGCTCCCTTTTACCTGTCAAAACTCTGTATTCCCCACATGAAAAAAAGCAGCAACGGAACCGGGGCCATCGGGAACATGGCTTCAGTCCATGCTCACATCTGTACCATGAACAAACCCTCTTACAATATCAGCAAATTCGGCCTCAGGGCTTTGAGCCAGTCTATTTCTGCCGAGGGAGACGGCAAAATCCGATCATTCACTGTGAGCAGTGGATTTGTAAAGACCCCCCTGACCTTGAACCAGATCTCGGCCCAGTCAGAACAAAGGGGCATTACACCTGAGGCAGTGGTGGCAGATGTCATGAAGGGAAAATCAAGAATCAAGGAAATGATGTCCCCCATTGAAGTGGGCAATTTATTTCTTTTTGGTTTTTCCCGCTTTTCAAAATATCTGATCGGAGGAGATCTTCTTTTTGACGGGGGTATGGTTCTGACCTATTAAAGGAATGAGTATACCCCTTAAACCCATAAAGCCAAAACGCATATCAGACCAGGTCTTTGATCAGCTCAGGGAACTCATTTTCAGGGGAACACTCAAGCCCGGAGAAAAGCTGATGACCGAAAGAAAACTTGCCCTGGCAATGAAGGTCAGCCGGACCACCATCCGGGATGCCATCCAGCGTCTGGCGGCCATGGGTCTGATTGTTCAAAAGCAGGGCCAGGGGACCGTTGTTAAGCCCATACCACCATGAAGGAACATATTAATTTTGTACTGAATTTTTTCTATGACAACAGTCTTTCCCCAGATCAGGCCTAGGAATTTCCATCCTTTACGGATGGATTCTTATGCATTAGAATGCCAGTCAGTATCAAACTTATAAAAGGGTAAACATATTAGAGCATGCTTTCCAATAAAGTAAAATATTCTATTCAGGTCGCCCTGATGTTAGTTGTATTTTCCTTTGTTTTATTTACCCTGGTGTTTCAACTTATTGAGGAAATGAGATCTGAATCCATAAAAAAAAAAGAAGAACAGATTGAAAAACAAAGAATAAAAACAGAATTTATTTCAAACATTGAAGACCATTACATACAGTTGCAAAAACTTTATCAGGCAAAAGAATACGATAAAGTTATCGAGATTATAAAGGTTTTTAACCAGTATGGAAAATCAGATTATAAAGATCTAACAAAAATCAAAAAAGATATCCGATTATTTTATCTGAAAAAAAATCTGGATTTCATTCCAAAAATTGATTTAAACGAGTATATACAGCTTTCAAAGGAGATCAAGATAGAAGAAGATAACTCAACACAGGTATTTATAAGAATACCCCGATACGGGCAGTATTTTTATACATCAGACTTCCCCATCCTCCTTGAAGGGGTTGCCCTGTCAATACTTGGTGATTTTTCAGACGGTATTGTCTGGAGTAGTAATATTGACGGGATCCTTGGGAAAGGGAAACAATTATCCGTCCGCCTCTCCATTGGTGAACATAAAATCACTGCAACCGGTACAAACGGGATGACAACCGGCACTATGGAGACCCGGATTTATATAGAGAAAGATCCGGATTTTTTAAAAAAGCATCTTAAAAACTAAGGTTTTAGTCTACACCTTTTGATGAGGTCTTGATAATCCAACAGTTTTGGTGTGGCTGCCCTGGATTTCGCCATTTGTTTCTTGACATTGTTTCCATATTTGATAAACAGATACGATATCTTGACTTTCTGATTTAAATTCGTGTTTAGGTACCAGAACTTGTTCATGAAAGATAATGAATTGCCGGGCAAAGGCCCAGGTAATTGTAATTAATTTCAATGGATTGAATAAAGATTTCCCTTGGAATCCTGGGTTCAGCTCTAACTAACTACCTGAAAATATGGAGGTATTATGAGTAAAAAACGAATGATAATCTTTGCAGTCTTGTTTTGGATGGTCATGGCTGAAATTGCCTTTGCAGTTGATTTGGGAATGATCACCGGCAGCAAAAAAGGCACCTATTTTCAATTTGGCCTGAACATGATGAAAATGGCAAAACAATATGGATTTGACCTCCAGGTATACAACTCCAGAGGGTCTGTGGAAAATGTTTATGCAGTTTATAAACGTCCCAAAACCCAGATGGGAATTGTCCAGTCCGATGTATTGGCTTTTGTCCTGAAGGTAAAGACCAATGCGACTCTCAAACGCATCGCAAGGAAAACAAAGATGGTTTTTCCCCTGTACAATGAGGAAATTCACCTTTTTGGAAAAAATAAAATTCAATCCTTTGACGATTTAAAAGGGAAAACCGTGGCCATAGGCAAAGAGGGCAGCGGCACTTACATGACCTCCAGGCTTTTGTTTGAAGTGTCCGGTATAAAGCCAAAAGAACTCCTGCCCATGGGAACGGAAAAGGCATTGGCAAAACTCAAGCTGGGCAGTATTGATGCCATGTTTTATGTTGCTGGTTTTCCAGTCAAACTTTTTTCCGAAAATGTATCCGGCACTGAAGGACTTCACCTTGTACCCATAACCAACAAAAGTATAACTGAATTTTATCCAATGGCCCAGATCCCGGCCAACACCTATGCCTGGCAGGGAAAAACAATTCATACCGTTGCAGTCAAGGCTGTTCTCATCTCCTTTGATTTCAGGCGAAATAATTGCGATCATGTGGGAAGATTTGCAGGAATGGTCTATGAAAACCTGGATTGGCTGAAGCAAAACGGCCACCCAAAATGGCAGAGTGTGGATCTTGATTACCCCCTCAAAGGATGGAATCAATACGATTGTGTTAAAAAATATCTCCACGCCTATCCAGATGAAGAACCCATGGATAATAACCCCCTTCTTGAGGCTATCAAGAAAATATTATAGCCGAGGGGATAATAACTGGAAAACGGAGCAGGCCTTAAAAAAAAACCCTTTCAAATCAGTTCAGACAATGAACTTCTATGGCTGGGAAATAAGCATGCCACTGCCCTTAAATTACTGAAAAAGGGTATTACAGAAGAATACGATCTTGTTGCATTGACCGGTGATATAGGCACTGGAAAGACGAGCCTTATGAACGAAATCATCCATACCCTGGATAACCAGACTCTGTTTGTTAAAATTGGAGACCCGGGTTTTGAAATGCATCATCTTTTCAAAATCATTTCCACGGCCTTTGGATTTGAAAACCATTATAAAACAGGGGGAAAATTTTCAACGGAATTCTTTGTCTTTTTAAAAACAGCTGAAGAAAAAGGTCAAAAAATCCTTGTCCTGGTGGATGAAGCCCAGAGAATACCCAAACGTTTTTTAAAAGAGATTGCCACATGGTCCGGGTTTAATCTCAACCATGTTTTAACGGTAATTCTTGTGGGGCAGCTGGAATTCCAGGATATTCTGAGCACAACTCTGGAGCCAGCCCTGAAGAACCGGAATATTGTTCATGCCTTTCTTGAGCATCTGGATGAAGAAGAAACCAGGACTTATATAAACAAACGGCTTGAAATGGCCGGTGCCACCCGTAAAATTTTTTTACTGGCTGCTGTCCATGAAGTGTTTAAATACTCAAAGGGAATTCCCAGACTTATCAACATATCCTGTGACCAGGCTCTTCTGGCAGCTTTTTCAAAGGACATGAAAATTATTGATGTACCAACATTCAAACAGGGTATAAAAGGACTTGAACTGCCCGCCCTGCCATTTAAAAAAAAAGTGATCCCAAAAGAAAAAATTCAGACACAAGAGAAACCTTTACATCAGAAAAACCAAAGGTTTCCAAATAAAAAAATGGCAGGGCTGGCATTGGCATGCTGCCTCTGCCTTGGTATTGCCTATCTGTTTTATATTGGATATTTACCCTTTGCCATGGAAACCCAGCAGACCCATTCCCAAGTTAACATGAATTCCCGGGCAAACCAACCAAAAGAGGCCAACACCCTGACACCGGATACATCCTTGCACAATGCCAAACCACACGATTCAAAACCAATGGAACAGAACCTGACCCAGGAGATCCCAGCGGCTGTGCCTGAGCCCGGAAATTCTGCACCCCGGAACATGGGCCTTGGGTATACACCTGATCCGCTATCAGAACCTGAACCCGATGCCATAATTGACTGGCTTATGGATAAAAAAAATATCAAACCCCAGGAATAAAAAATTGGTAAAATTCTTCTATGGACTCAGACATCATAAATCTTATCAATTTCCCTGGCAAATTTTTTGTAGATTGTGGCCCTCCTGACTTTCATGGTTGCGGTCATTTCATCATCATCATGATCCAGCTCCTTGGTCAGGAGCAGAAATTTTCGAATATTTTCCACCCTGGAAAATTTGGAATTTACCGTGTCCACAACCTCCTGGATCAAATTCTTTACTTCCTGCATCATGGACAGGGATTTAAAGGTGGTATAGGAAATCTGTTTATTGCTGGCCCATTTGCCCACATTTTCAAAATCAATCTGGATCAGAGCAGATATGAATTTTCTAGAATCCCCAAGCACAATGGCCTCCTTGATATAGTGGCTTACCTTGAGTTCATTCTCAATAAGGGAGGGGGCTATGTTTTTACCCCCTGATGTGATTAGAATATCCTT
>NBML01000079.1 GCA_002085465.1 Desulfobacteraceae bacterium 4572_89
CGCTGGCAATGGTGATGATCATGGTTGATTTCCTTTTCTGATAAATAAAAGCATATGCTCACAATAGTGATCTTTGTCCGGCTGTCAAGGGGAGGTTGATAAAAGATCGAGAAAAAATCAGGCTATTGCTCCAAAATTGCAAAAGGTCGGCTTCCATTATTGTACTTTTTGCCGGTTTGATCATAAAACATGGATAAAAGCAAAATAAAATAAGCCTGTCCCCGTCCACCATCGAGGTTTGCTGGTCGATGGTGGATGAATTGACATTGTATTCATATTCATATATGTATTTCAAAATTATTTTAACATTAAGGAGTATTGCATGAATAACAAGGCTGAAAACGAAATTAAGTCTGAAATCCTGCCGGTTCAGATGGGGTATGAGAGTACCTTTAAATTCAGATGTCACAAGGGGATCTCCTGCTTTACAGACTGCTGCAGGGGTATCGACATCATGTTGACCCCCTATGATATAATGACCATGAAAAAGAAGCTGGGTTTAACTGCTGATGAGTTTTTGGCAATCTATACTGATTTGAGACTTCTGGAGAAGGCGGATCTTCCCATTGTCACCATGAAGCTTCTGGATGACGAGAGAAAGTCCTGTCCCTTTGTGGATGATGAAAAGGGCTGCCTCATCTATGAAGACCGTCCCACCACCTGCCGCTATTATCCCCTGGGCGTAGGTTCCCTGAGTTATGCCAGTGAGGCCGGGAAGGGGGATGAATTTTTCTTTACCGTTAAAGAGGATCACTGCCGGGGATTTGAGGAGGATAAGGAGTGGACTGTGGCTGAATGGCGGGAAGATCAGGGCGTTGATATCAGGGATGAGATCAATGCCGGGTGGACCAATCTCATTGTCAGAAAAAAGACCGTGCCAGCAAGTATTCGCCTCACCGAACAGGCCAAAAAGATGTTTTTTATGGTCAGTTATAATCTTGATAGTTTCCGCAGGTTCGTGTTTGAGAGCGGGTTTCTTGACAAAGTCAGCCTGGATGACAAGTTGAAGTCCGAGATCAAAGAGGATGATGTAAAATTGCTTCAGTTCGGGTTTGAATGGCTCCGGGAGCTTTTGTTCAGCGAAGGGGATATAGCGCCCAAGCAAGGCTGATTGCTGCAAATGTCCGGAAACGTCGCAGATCCGGTCTTAAGGTGCAGATAAGAGGGGGGAGCGATATTCTATCGCCTCCCCCTTATAGATTATGGTTTATGATTGGGCAGGGCATGATCTGTTGAGGGGCTTTTAATATCCATAGGTCAGGTTTTCTCTGAGCCTCGGTTCCGTAAGTCTCTCCTGGATGTCAATATCAAAGAAGTCGGCTATGGGTTGGAGTATTTCAGGATTGTTTTTCTGAACGGTCCGGGTGATTTCAAGCACCTTGGCAAGACCCTTTTCGGTCATTTTGCCGATGGGTTGACGGCAATGTCCCGAAGGCATGCCCAGAATCTGCATCAGGGTTTTTATGGCCAGGGGGTTCCTTGCTCTGCAGGTTACCGGGCCAAAAGGGGTCTCCTCCATGGTGGTTATGGTAACAAGTCCCATGAGGGGTGTGATGGCTGTCTGGATTTTATCGGCTTCCTCTGTCTCTCCCCGGTTCAGCAAAGCTGTCATATCCGTAAGGGCTTTGGGTATCAGGTTGGAGATGACTGAAATGACCCCGGCTGCCCGGATATCCGGATCAGTCATCATCTCAAATGTGAGGCCGTCATCTCCTGAAAGGATGGTGAACCCCTGGGGACAGCAGAACCGGGTTCGCTTCATGTTGTCAAGATTGCCGGTGGCCTCCTTGACGGTTGTAACGTTTTTATGCGTTTCTGCCAGGATGGCCAGGTCCTCGGGCAGAAGTTGTGCTCCGGTCCGTCCGGGAATGATATAGGGGATGATGGTCAAGTCCGGCAATGCCTCTGCAATGGGTTCGATATATTCTTTTCTGATTTCCAGGGAACTGGGTCCATTGTAATAGGGATCCACCAAAAGGACGGCATCCGCTCCTGCCTTTTGGGCGTGGGCTGCACCATATAGAGCCTCCTGAGTGTTGTTGCTGCCCGTCCCGGCAATACAGAGGCATTGGTCTTTTGCGGCAGCGGCCACATGGGCAATCACCTGGTTGTGCTCCTCCCATTTGAGGGTGGGGCTCTCACCGGTGGTTCCCACGGCAAGAATGCCTGTGATTCCGCTTTTGACCTGATAGTTAATGAGACGGTCAAGCCCTTGCGTGTCCAATCCCCCCTCCGGGGTGAACGGGGTGACCAGAGCGGTGTAACATCCTGCGTCCATAACTTACTCCCATTATCTGAAACTAAATTGGTATTTGGTAACCGTTCACAGGGTACTGCACCTGCTGCGTTGGCGGGCATTTGAAGTACATGAGTACGTCTGCATGCCCGCCGCCTTGCATCTGCAGCACCCTGTAAGGTTACGGTATTTGATTATCGTATTTTTTTAACCCATATGTCCTGACGGACACAACAAAACATGAAAAGCTACACAGGAGGCGGCCGGGAGCAGGTGTTGCCCGTAGCGGATTAAATGGCAGCGGTCAGCATGGACGCTGAAGGAGCTGCCATTTCCCTCGGAGCAAATCATGGATCTCTTTTTTCTTGACACCCTTGAATGATGAAAATAGAATGTCGAATTCAGATTTTAGAAAAATTATTGAAAGATTCAGGTAATCATAAATAATAAGGATATAAAGATGCAGACGCAAAATAAGCCCCAGAATGCCGATGAGTATATAGCAGAGATTAAGTCGCAGTTGAGTGATAATGAAGAGTGCGGCAATAATCACTATAACCTGGGCGTGGCTCTCATGGGAAAACAGGAGTTTGATGAGGCTGAAAAGGCGCTTCATGATGCTGTGGAGTGCAGTCCCACCCTGGCCGAGGCTTATGTGCTTCTGGGGGGGCTCTGTCTCAGGCGGGGGGACATGGAGGGGTGTCTGAATTTCAACCGGCATGCAATCAAGGCTCGGGCAGGTTTTGCCGAAGGGTACGCCAATATCGGTTTTGTGCTGATTCAGATGTGCACCAGTGATGATGGTGAGGTGGATATGGAGATGCTGGACCAGGCCATCAAACATCTGCGTAAAGCTATTGTCCATAATTCCAATTTTGTACAGGCCTACACCACCCTGGGCAATGCTTACTATATGAAGGGGCTTCTCCATGAGGCGGTGGAGGCTAATCTCAAGGCCATTGAAAGGCAGGCTGAATTTCCCATTGCCCATAATAATCTTGCCGTGGTTTATCTGGAATTGGGAGAGTATGCCAAGGCCATAGAACACGGTGATTTGGCCGCTGAATACGGATATGAAATTTCTCCCGGCATGAAGAAGGAGCTTGATGACCACCGGTAGTACCAGGGTTGTTCCCGGGACTAAGTTTTTCATATCCGGCTGGCCGGAACGGCTGGTGAGATCCTCTCCCCTCTGGTCCAGGTCTCTTTGCTCTCAAGATACCAAAGGCGGAGAAGATGTTCGGATTGGAGATTATCTGGAAGCCGCTGGTAGGTTTATCGCCCTGGACGGCTATGCTGCTCTTCTCCGGGGTGTGGCCTTTGAAACAGATAGGCGGGTCTCCATCTCCCAGGTGGAGCGGGTCGATCTGTTTTTGGAAAAACATGGCGCTTTTTACCATCCTGTCAGGGTCGTGGCTCATTTTTGGGAAGGTGAACCGCCTGTGACTCTGGCGCTTAACGGCGCTGTGACAGAACCGGGGCTGGCTCTTTCCGGCCGGGAGTCCGGCCTTTTGGAACAGCTTCATCAAAAAATGGCTGCTCAGTCCATTCCCAGGATGTTCGGGCAGGGACAGATCAGCAGTGCCGGGAAGAAGATGGCGTTTTTCCTGGCCCAGTGGTTTGACGGTTATCGTGAATTTCATCTCACCGGGGATGGGGATCGCATGGTGATCTGGGATGGAAAGGGCGGAGAAATTTTTCCGGATGCCCCGGATTATTATGTAATTTACGGAAAAGCCGTGGAGATTCTTACAAGGCTCTATGATCCCGTTTCTTTTGCTCAGGTCCATCCCTGGCATCATGCTGCCGGAGATTTTGTGGTACGCCCCGGAGATCTGGATGTGAAACTCGTCACGGTGAGGGGATACGCCCCTCTTTTTGCTCCCGACACCAATGACGCATCGCCTGAACTGGAGGATGTCTGCCAGGGGCTTGTTCTGTTTTTTTTAAATATCTCTCTGCGCATGCGACTGGATCGGATTGATGGTACAGGGGAGTACCACATGGTGAAAACAGATGTTATGGATCACCTTGTGGAGGGCTTTTTCAATGGGCTGGCCCACAGAATGCTGCCCTCCCACCCCAGGGCGGATCTTCTGGGGGAAATCGCAAAATCTATCTTGGAATGGTCGTCGGGAGATGTGGCAGAGGCGCTGGGGTTTATGCTGGATAGTTGTTCATCTGCTGCGCTGGAAATTTTCTGTCTGAGAAATGCAGTTGCAGAACATGCCCATGCTTTTTTGAAAAGTGTTGAGAAAGTGGTAAAAAAGAGCTTTTTTATTGACAAGGTTTCATAGAAATCTTATAGGAACGATGATGTTCTGCTTAAGTGGTATTTTGGATTATACGATGATCAGCTTTGGATCATCAATGTTAAATAGCAGTTAAATATGAAAGTTGACTAAACAATACTTCGAATCCGATGGATTTTCCGGGGTTGTTTTTCGTCAAGTGAACGATCTTTAACTTTTAACGGAGGTAAGTAAATGGCAAAGCATGAAACTCCTTTTTTGGACCAGCTTGAGTCTGGGCCATGGCCGAGTTTTGTTTCTGACCTGAAACAGCAGGCTGAGGTCAGGCAGAAGAATGAAGCAGGTGTAGAGTTCCAGATTCCCGTGGATGCAGTGGATGATCTTCTTGGTGTCGTGGAACTCTCCTACAAACATGGTAGAACTCACTGGAAACACGGCGGTATCGTCGGTGTGTTCGGTTACGGCGGCGGCGTTATCGGTCGTTATTGTGATCAGCCCAAGCTTTTTCCCGGTGTGGAGCATTTTCATACCATGCGTATCAGCCAGCCTGCAGGTAAGTACTATACTACAAGTTATCTCAGAGACCTTACCCGTCTGTGGGATCTCCGGGGTTCCGGCATTACCAATATGCACGGTTCCACCGGCGACATCATCTTCCTGGGCACCACAACTCCCCAGCTGGAAGAGATTTTCTATGAATTGACCCATACCTTTAACCAGGATCTGGGTGGATCAGGCTCCAACCTGAGAACACCTGCAGACTGTCTGGGTGAGTCAAGATGTGAGTATGCCTGTTATGACTCCCAGGATCTCTGTCATTTCCTGACTAACGAATATCAGGACGAGCTCCATCGCCCCGCCTTTCCTTACAAGTTCAAGTTTAAATTTGATGCCTGTCCCAACTGCTGCGTGGCCTCCATCGCCCGTTCAGACATGTCCTTTATCGGTACATGGAAAGATGACATCAAGATAGACCAGGATGCAGTGGCCAAGTATGTTGAGAATGACGCAGCCTATCCTTCCAATGCTGGTGCCCATAAAGATAGGGACTGGGGTCCATTTGACATCGAAAAAGAGGTCATTAATCTCTGCCCCACCCATTGCATGAAGTATGAAAACAGCAAGTTGACAATTGACACCTCCAACTGCACCCGGTGTATGCACTGTATCAACACCATGCCCAGGGCTTTGAAGATCGGTGATGACAGAGGCTGCTCCATCCTCGTGGGCGCCAAGGCTCCTATTCTTGACGGTGCTCAGATGGGTTCTCTCCTGGTCCCCTTCATGGAAGTTAATGCCGAAAACGATTATGAGGCCATTTGCGACCTTATTGATAAAATTTGGGACTGGTGGATGGAAGAGGGCAAGAACCGTGAGAGACTGGGTGAGCTGATCATGCGTCAGGGTTTCCAGAAACTCCTTGAGGTGACCGAGCTTAAAGCACTGCCCCAGCATGTGTCCTATCCGAGAACCAATCCATACATCTTCTGGAAAGAGGATGAGGTTCCTGGCGGTTTCGATCGTGACGTTGCTGAATTTAGAAAACATCATCTGAGATAGAAGGGGGAATAACAATGGCATTTATATCTTCTGGTTATAATCCAGATAAGCCGATGGAAAACAGAATCACTGACATCGGACCCAGAAAATACGACGAGTTTTATCCCGAAGTCATCAAGAAAAATAAGGGTAAATGGTCCCATCATGAGATCCTGGAAGCTGGCGTTCTTGTCCATGTGGGTGAATCCGGCGACGAAGTCTATACAGTTCGCTGCGGCGGCGCCCGTCTCATGAGCACCACCCATATCAACGAGATCTGCGACATTGCCGATAAACATTGTGACGGCCATGTACGGTTCACTACCCGTAACAACATTGAGTTCATGGTGGATTCCAAGGACAAACTGGAGCCCCTCAAGAACGATCTCAAGTCCAGAAAGTTTGACGGCGGATCATTCAAGTTCCCCATCGGCGGAACCGGCGCAGGTATCACAAATATCGTCCACACCCAGGGTTGGATTCACTGCCACACCCCGGCGACAGATGCTTCCGGTACTGTCAAGGCCACCATGGATGCAGTCTTTGAAGATTTTCAGACCATGAAACTTCCTGCTCAGCTCAGAATCTCCATGGCCTGCTGTCTCAACATGTGCGGCGCTGTTCACTGCTCTGATATCGCTATTCTGGGATATCACAGAAAGCCCCCCATGATTGATCATGAGTACCTGGATAAACTCTGTGAGATCCCTCTGGCGGTTGCTGCATGCCCCACCGCAGCCATCAAGCCCGTCAAGACAAAACTGGGCGACGGCACCGAAGTAAAATCCGTCAGCGTCAAGAACGAGCGCTGCATGTTCTGCGGTAACTGCTACACCATGTGTCCCTCTCTGCCTCTGGCGGATACGGAAGGTGACGGTATCGTCCTCATGGCTGGTGGTAAGGTCTCCAACAGGATCTCCGAGCCCAAGTTCTCCAAGGTTGTTGTGGCATTCCTCCCCAACGAGATGCCCAGATGGCCTTCCATGACCCAGACCATCGAGAGAATGGTCAATGCCTACTCCAACGGCGCCAACAAGTACGAGCGTTTTGGCGACTGGGCCGAGAGAATCGGCTGGGAGAAATTTTTTGATGTATGTGAACTTGACTTCACCCATCATCTCATCGACGATTTCCGTCAGCAGGCATACAACACCTGGCGTCAGACCTCCCAGTTCAGATTCTAATTGAACTTTTTTCAGGTATGACTGAATGAAAGGCCGGAATGCTGTTTTGCAAGAATCAGCGTTCCGGCTCTCAATTTTTCAATCACAGGAGTAATGCATGAGCGATCTTTTAGATAATAAAGAAGCTGCAACCAAGGCTGTTGTGGACTATATGACCAAAAAGTCCAAAACAAAGACTAAATTTTACTTCAAAGATTTTTCAAAGGTTTTTCCTGATGATAAACTAAGGGCTATCAAAAAAGTTGTCAATGCCTTGGTAGTTGATGAAGTTCTGGAGTACTGGTCTTCAGGATCCACCACCATGTATGGTCTCAAGGGCAGCGGCAAGCAGCACAGCTCCGAGGGCGAAGAGTAAATTAAAGAAAGTGTAAAATAGTTGTATCCCATGCAGCATTTAAAAGACAGATCCCCCGGTCTTATGATCGCAGGCCTCAGGGGCGGGTCCGGAAAAACGGTCATTTCCCTCGGTATTGCGGCGGCATGGAAGGAAAAAGCTTTGACTGTGGCCCCTTTCAAGAAGGGACCCGACTATATTGACGCCGGCTGGCTGGCACTGGCAGCCGGCCGGACCTGCTATAACCTGGATAGCTTTCTCTGCACAAAGGATCAGGTCTCCTCCTCATTTACCACCCATTCCAATCTGTCGGATATTGCCCTTATTGAGGGCAACCGTGGCCTTTATGACAGCATAGATAAAGACGGCAGTGCCTCCACTGCAGAGATCGCCAAACTCCTTGATCTTCCCGTTCTTCTGGTTCTGGACTGCACCAAGAGCACCCGCACCATGGCGGCTCTGGTCATGGGGTGTGTCCAGTTTGATCCGGATCTTAGGATAATGGGCGTGATTCTCAACAGGGTTGCTGGAAAGCGCCATGAGGGCAAGGTCAGGGACAATATCAAAGAGTTTTGCAGGCTGTCGGTATTTGGTGCAGTGCCCAAACTGGGAGCCGGTGATTTCCCCGAGCGCCATATGGGACTGGTTCCTTCGGTTGAACATGCTCTTTCCATGGAATCTATCCAGGCAGCTGGAAGGATGGCCCGGAAGTACATAGATCTGGACGGGATATATGATGCCTGCCTGGCAGATGCAGACGCCGCTCTGAAACATAGCCCGGAGCAGCATGTATCCGGACAAAAGCCAGATCCTCCTCCGTCACCGGTATCAATTAAAACTGATACCCGGAACCCCATGGATGGGTCAGGTCCATCTTTATTATCAATGGAGAACGAAAAACCCATGATCGGGGTTATCCGCGATTCCGCCTTTCAGTTCTACTATCCCGACAACCTGGAGGCTTTGGAGGCTCAAGGGGCCAGGCTGCGTTTTATCAGTCCCCTCAAGGACGCCGCTGTCCCGGAAGTGGATGCTGTCTACATGGGGGGAGGGTTTCCTGAGACCCATGCGGCCCAGCTGGCAGAGAATGTCTCCTTTGCGGCGGATTTAAGACGCCTGGCAGATGAAGGGCTTCCCATCTATGCCGAATGCGGCGGGCTTATTTTTCTTGGAAGAGATATCCGGCTGGATGGTGAGGTCTATCCCATGGCCGGAGTTCTCCCGGTCTCCTTCGGCTTTTGCAGACGTCCGGTGGGTCATGGCTATACCCAGGTCAGGGTGGTCAGGGAAAATCCCTTCTATCCGGTGGGGATGGTGATCCGGGGTCATGAATTTCGTTACTCCTCCATTCTTTCCATTGATTATACCCCGGATGATATGGCTTTTTCCATGGAGCGGGGTCAGGGGATAACTGAAAAGATGGACGGATTTTTCAAGAACCGTGTGTTCGGCACCTATACCCACGTCCTTTCCCAGGGAACACCGCAATGGGCAAAATCCCTGGTCAGTCAGGCCCGTGCCGCTCGATCCCGTAAAATAGGGAGCATCTCTATATAGACTCCCATACCCTGTGGAGTACAATAAATCAAAAAATTTTTAGGTTTCAGGCAGTTGGATTCATATGGGTTCACAATAAAAAAACCCGGTCGGCAGCGCATGCCGTGACCGGGCTGAATGATCAAACGAAAAAAACGGACAGTTCTATTTCTTAGGATGGCAGTTTTTGCAGGATGTGGGAGCTGCCTTGGGATCTTTTTTGTTCAGACCTTTTTTCTTGTTAAAAGCCTTATGGCACCCTTTGCAGTTGGCGTGCATGGCTTCGACTTGATATTTTTTAATTTTCTCTTTTTTGGTAAGTTTCTCGCCCTTGACCTTTTTGATGCCCTTATGGCACTCTACGCAGCGCTGAACATCGTCGCCCTTTTTGAGGAGAGTCAGGGGTTTCCCCTTGTCGTCGTGATGACAGTCGCCGCAGGCAGCGCCGTACTCTTCAGTATGCTTCTTGTGATGGAACTCAACAAGCCCCTTTTTATGGGTCTTATACTCCTTGGTGTTAATTTTAAAAGTGTCCTGGAACTCGGTTCCGGCCATGACCGTGCCGGCAGCGAAGATAAGGGCCGTACCCACAATGAGTAAAGATAAAATTTTTTTGCTCATAATACTCTCCTTTAACGTTTACTGTTTTCTCTTCCTGTTTATAAATAACGGCTTAACTGCCGTTGAATCCCTGCGGTCCGAACTATTTGTATAATAGCGTTCTTATTTGTGTCAATGATAAAAGCTGGATTATGAGGGCTATTCAGACTTTGGCTATTCGGTCTCCGTTGATTTGTCATCTTTCTCCCCGGGAGACTCCTCAT
>NBML01000080.1 GCA_002085465.1 Desulfobacteraceae bacterium 4572_89
ACCACCGCCCTTGACGTTACCATCCAGGCCCAGATTTTGAGGCTGCTTGCTTCCATACAAAAGGAATTCAACATGGGCATGATCCTCATCACCCATGATCTTGGAGTTGTGGCAAGAATTGCCGATGATGTGGCTGTGATGTATTGCGGACAGGTGGTTGAAACAGGGAATATTACCCAGATTTTTGATCACCCTATTCATCCCTATACCCGTGGATTAATGGAATGTATCCCTGTTCCCGGCAAAACAAAGCCTGGAGAAAAACTGGGTTCCATACCCGGGATTGTTCCCACTCCCATTGGCGACTTATGGGGGTGTGCCTTCCGAAACCGGTGCAGCCTTGCCACATCAGAGTGTTCAGCCAGAGACCTGGAATTAACCCGGATATCTGACACCCGGTCATTTCGATGTGCAAAACCGCCGGATTACCAGCCTGGAGATATGGATGAAGATTTGTCTGGAAATATAGTTGATGGCATACCTGATAATTCAAAGGCTGTAAAAGGGGAGGAGATGATCTGATGGCTGAATATGCATTGCAGACTAAAAATATCACTAAAACCTATCAGGTCAGTGCTGGAATATTTATGGGGAAAAAAAATCTCAAGGCTGTCAACGGTGTCAACCTGTCAATTCCCAAGGGTTCTATCCTAGGGCTTGTGGGAGAATCCGGCTGTGGAAAAACAACCATTGCAAAAATGATATTGGGTCTTGAAAAAAAAACCAGTGGTGAGCTTTATATTGGCGGGAAAAATATTTCATCCATGGGTAATAAACAGATTGCAAGAATTATCCAGCCGGTTTTTCAGGATCCCTATTCATCCTTGAATCCCAGAAAATCCATATCTAAAATCATTTCCCTGCCCCTGAGAGCACAGGGCCTTACCCAGGGGGCTGCTGATCTTGAAAAAAAAGTGGATGAAATCATGGAGATCGTAGGGCTGCCCCCCAGGCTTAAACATAATTACCCCAATCAATTGTCCGGGGGGCAGCGCCAGAGGGTTGCCGTGGCAAGGGCTCTGATCATGCGGCCCGAGGTGGTTCTCTGTGATGAACCCACCTCAGCCCTAGATGTTTCCGTTCAGGCCCAGATCCTTAACATGCTCCTGGATCTAAGGTCGGAATTAAACCTGACCTATCTGTTTATCAGCCATGATTTGGCTGTGGTGGAGCATATTGCAACCCATGTGGCTGTAATGTATCTGGGCAGAATTGTGGAAGAAGGCAGGGCAAATGATTTGTTTGAAAATCCCAGCCACCCCTATACCCAGGCACTTCTAGGATCGGTTTTGACACCGGAACCTGCCCTTGGCCTGCCAGAGGTTCACCTGGGTATAGAATATCCCAACCCCATTGATCCCCCTTCAGGGTGTACCTTTCACCCAAGATGTGTGAAAGCAAAGGAAAAATGTTCAAAAATAGTGCCTGAACCCATATTAAGATCCGGTAAATTGGTTGAATGTCATTATCCGGATAATTTTTGAAATTCACAGAATCTTTAACTTACAGGGAAAAGTACAATGGACAGAAAAAAAGCAATACACAGGGCTGAACATTTTTTTGATACCCATGGATTTTTTGATTTACTGGCCGACTGGGTGGCCCTGGACACTGGAAGCCGTGAAGATGACAGAAAGCCCCAGATGCTGGCGTATCTTGAAAAAAAAATAAGTCCTTACCTTGAAACCATGGATTTTTGCTGCCGAATTGTTGAAAATCCTTCTGAACCCTGTGCTCCGGTGTTAATTGCCAGAAGGATTGAAGATGAAGCATTGCCCTCTATACTGATTTACGGCCATGGGGATACCGTCCCGGCAATGACCCTGGCCTGGGAAAAAGGCCTGTCTCCTTTAAAATTGACAAAGGGGACAGGCAGGGAACAAGACAAATGGTATGGCAGGGGAACAGCTGACAATAAGGGACAGCATGCCCTTAATTTTGCAGCTCTGGAATGTGTAATAAAGGAAAGGGGGTCCCTGGGTTTCAATGTAATTGCTTTGATTGAAACCGGTGAAGAATCAGGATCTCCAGGATTGCATGAAATTTGTGAAAAGGAAAAAAAATCTTTGCAGGCAAATGTGCTCATTGCCTCGGATGGTCCAAGAATTGACCCGGATGTACCCACGATTTTCGGTGGATCCAGGGCGGTTTTTAATTTTGATTTAACCATTAATTTACGGGAAGGAGGGCACCATTCCGGAAATTGGGGAGGTCTTCTTGCCAATCCTGGAATTATCCTTTCCCATGCATTGGCCTGTATGGTGGATGCAAAAGGAAAAATCCTTGTAGAGGCACTGCGGCCTGAAACCATTAAACCTTCTATTAAAAAGGCCATTGATAAACTTGAAATCACTGGAAAAGACGGACCCGAAATAGACCCCCATTGGGGAGAGCCTGGTTTGACCGGGCCTGAAAAAGTCTATGGCTGGAACACCCTGGAAGTGCTGGCCTTTAAATGCGGTGATCCAGATCAACCAGTGAATGCAATTCCTCCAGAGGCATGGGCCAGGTGCCATATTCGCTTTATTGCTGATTTTGATCCCGACACCTTTATTCCGGCAATCAGAAAACATCTGGATACCCATGGGTTCTCCATGGTTGATATCCTGCCCCTTCCCAACAATTACGGACTTGCCACGCGAATGGATCCTGATAATCCCTGGGTTAAATTAGTTACATCTTCCTTTGAATCCACCCTGGATACATTGAACAAACCAGATAAAAAAATCAGCTTTCTGCCTAATCTTGGTGGAACCCTGCCCAATGATGCATTCAGCCATGTCATCGGCATGCCCACCATCTGGATCCCCCATTCCTATGGCGGCTGCAACCAGCATGCACCCAATGAACATGTCTCCGGAAAAATCATGAGGGAAGGCCTGCAGCTGATGACCGGCCTGTTCTGGGATATTGCTGAAAAAGGAATTACTCTTATCAATGAGGAAATATGAAAATCATCACCACCCACAAAGGCTCAGATTTTGATGCTCTTGCAAGCCTTGTGGCAGCCAGGCTTGTTTATCCCGAAGCGAAAGCAGTCCTTCCAGGGTCAATCAATACCAACCTCAAGGGTTTTCTGGCTATCCACAAAGATCTGTTTGATTTTTATTCTCCAGGTGAAATAGACTATGATGAGGTGGACACCTTGATTGTGGTGGATACCCATACATGGAACCGGCTTGACCGGAGAATGCTTGCCCTGAAGAAAAAACAGGATTTAAAGATCATTATCTGGGATCACCATATCAAAGGGGATATGGAAACTGATGAAAAAAATATACAAGAGACCGGAGCTGCAATCACCATTCTGGTCAAAGAAATTAAAGATCAGCGGAAACTTATTACACCCATCCAGGCCACCCTTTTTCTCATGGGTCTATATGAAGATACTGGGAATCTCACCTTCCCATCCACCAGGTCAGATGATGCCCATGCAGCCGGATTTCTACTGGATCGAAAAGCAGATCTGCATATCCTTTCCGGGTTTTTAAAACCAGCTTATGGAAAAAAACAAAAAGATATCCTCTTTGAAATGGTCCAGAAAGCGGAGCGATCTTCAGTGGGTGCCTTTACCTTCAGTCTTTGCCATCTGGATATCAGCGGCCGGGTACAGAATCTGGCCATGGTCCTGGAAATGTACCGGGAAATTGTAAATGTAGATGTTGCATTTGGTATTTTCAGGGATATGGAACAGGATAAATGCATGGTCATCGGCCGAAGCAATGTGGAGGAGATCAATATCGGACTGATCATGCGGAGCATGGGTGGGGGGGGGCATCCAGGGGCAGGATCTGCTTTGGTAAAGAATGCCAACCCTGAAATCCTCAAGGAAATGATACTGGAACTTGTAAAAGGTAACCAGCATTCATCTGTGAAGCTCCACGACATAATGTCCTATCCCGTGGTCACCGTGGACCAGGATTCCACGGTTGAAGAAGTGGCCATGATTTTACGGAATCTGGGCTGCACTGGAATGCCTGTTGTGGACAAAGACGAAAATCTTGTGGGAATAGTTTCCAGGAGAGATTTTAAAAAAATTCGAAAGACAAAACAGATGCAAGCGCCTATCAAGGCTTTCATGAGCAGAAACCTTGTTACCATCACCAATGACAAGAGTGCCATTGAGGCTGCCAGACTAATGATCAAGCACGATATAGGCAGGATTCCAGTGATGGAGGATAATAAAGTCATTGGAATCATGACACGATCCGATGCAATGTTATATTTTTATGATCTTTTGCCGGATTAAAACATATTTTAAAAAGTTCGTATTAAAGCTTAAGCAGGGCCTTGGCTTTAATGGCCAGTTTTTCCCGGAAAATTTTTGAATTATGGCGGATATCCACTGGGAAAGATTTTTCAATAAAGATGTACTCAATACCAGCAGTCAAAGGATTGGATCTGGCAAGGGTCAGGAGTTCTTTAATAAAGGTTTTTTTATTGGCTATCTTTGAACCAGGTTCAATAAAGATCACGGGAATTTGACGGGTTTTGGGACCAACGCCAGTAAGGGCGCTCCTGAAAACCTTTTCATGGTTATTGAATATGGCTTCCACTGGAATGGTAAACAAGGTCTCCCTGTCAGTTATTACCCGGTGATTTTTTCTGCCGCAAAACCAGATCCTTCCCTTTGAATCCCTCCATCCAAGATCCCCCATGCGATGCCAGATTCCGCCATTTGAATCAAGAATTTTTGATAGAAGATCTGCTTCCCTGTTATTATAATAATTTTCCGTTACAAGCTCATCTTGTACCGTGATTTCTCCAACCTGGTTTTCCGGAACCAGGGGGGCATTCTGAATCTGGGTGATGGGATCATCAGAGATTTCAATGAGTTTAACCTGGGTATTGCCAATGGGCCTGCCAATGCACATTCCAAACCCCTGTTCACTGAGTTTTTTAGTTTCTGAAAGAATTTCATTGGACTCAATGGAGATGATGGGAACCGCTTCTGTGGCACCATAGGGGGTATGTATCCGGGCTGTATTCGATAGCATGGATGAAAATTGTTCTATATTGGCCGGGCTGACTGGAGCACCAGCCGACACCACACGCCTTAGACATGGAAGCTTGATAAGATTTTCTTTTCCATATTTACCAACACGGTTAAGCAGGGCAGGGGAGGCAAACATATTGGTCACCCCATGATTTTCAATTGCTTCAATGATTTTAAAGGGGTTCACCATGGCCGGTTTCGTGGGATCCATGTCCGGGATCACGGCAGTCATTCCCAATGCCGGGTCAAACAGGGCAAACAAGGGAAATGTGGGAAGATCGATTTCATCAGGTCCTATTTGAAAATGATCCTGGATCTGCTTTATCTGGGCATCAAAATTTCCATGGGTGTAAACAACCCCCTTGGCAGGGCCTGTTGAACCCGTGGTAAAAAGGATGGCTGCCATTTCATCTCCTGTTGTTCGTACCAGGGGATAGGTGCCATTTGTATCGGCCATGAGTTGATTAATGGTATATCCGTTCCAAAACCATTTTCGGCCCACAGTCACCCAGTGTTTGACGGTTTTAAAAAACTTGGGTTTAAGGGTACGGAGAAGATGAGCTTTTTCAATGCCGATGAACGCCTTGGGCCTGCTCTTTTGAAGGCATTGGAGCATTCTGTTAATTCCCATACCCGGATCAACCACCACAGGGACAGCTCCTACCTTGAACATGGCAAAAATCGTAATAAAGAACTCCATCCCCGGGGTTACCATCAAAATGGTCTTGGTTCCCCTTTTAATACCGATACGTTCAAACCCGAAGGCAAGCCTGTCGGATAGCGTATCCAGTTGACTAAAGGTTATCTGGCTGTACAGGACCCTTTTATTTTTATCCCGGCCGGCCGGATAAACCACAGCTCTTTTATAGGGGTAAAGTTCAACAGTTTTTTTAAGCGTTTTTGAAATATTGATAAAATTTGTCATGGAAATTTCTTTTTAATTTTATATAAAATGCCCTGGAAAAAATTATCTGGCGCTTCTGGTTCCCTGGATTTTAATTTTTTTGTCAAGTCCTGGGCTGTTTTTAATGAATTTTGAGCAGTTTCAGATAGTTCTTTTCTTTTTTCTTCCACTCGGACAAGGCCCTGGGCTTCATTGACCTGAAAAAGGACATAGGCCTCTTTCACTGGTTTTTCTAACTTGGAAAAATCTTTTATCAGGGTATTTTTTACTTTTTCCCAAACTTTTTTTTCTGCTGCAGTGATTTTTAATTGTTCTGGATATTTTTGGGCGATACCCTCAATCCAGGCAAGTTCCTTATCAATGATGGTGATTTCCCGGTTAAAGGTTATAAATGAAGCATAGAGATCTGGAAAGTGTTCAAAACTGAACTGAAGCATCTCTTGGGGCAGGTTAACATGGCTGAGTTCAATTTTTGTATAGACAGGGAGTCCCGGTTCTTTTTCTTTGAAAACCAGAGTGTAAACCAGAAAAGAGGAGATACCAATGACCAGCAACAGCAGTAAAAGGATAAAAATCTTCTTCCTGGTAAAGAGTTTCTTTTTTTTTGGCAGAGAATTTTCTTCAACATCCCCTTCTTTGGAAGATTTTTTGTTTTTTGAGTTTTTTTCAGGAAGCGGGGGTGTTTGGGCAGCAGTGGCTTTGTTTTTTAATGAGTTTCAGGGTTTCTTCGGGTTTGTCTTCGAAAAGATAATGGCCTGCATCATGGAAAACCCGGCAGTCCGCCCTGGGAAATCGTCTCTTGAATTCATTGAGAAACGTCAGATCAAAGACAAAATCCCTGGCCCCCCAGAGAAATAAAAGTTTAGTTTCATCCAGCTTGCCCAGGTGTTTGTCAACATGATTCACCAGGCTATAACTTTTGTCTTTTTCAGTTATGGGTATATCCTGGACAAATTTTAAGGTGGCAACCCTGTTTTTCAAGGAATCATAGGGAGCAATAAGTCCTTTTTTGACCTGGGAAGAGAGTTTTGACCCGGAGCCAAGATACAGTGCTCCCCTGGAAAAGGCATTCAACCCCAGTACAGCTGGTACGCCAAACCATTTAAAATATTTGATCAACCATAAAAGCATTGGAAATTGTTTTTCCTCTGGAAGTAAAAAACCAGAGGTATTGGTGATGATGATTTTGTCAATTTTTTCCAGGTTTTCCTGTTTTTTCAAGGCCCAGCAAAGTCCAATCATGCCGCCCCAGTCATGGACAATCAGGGATATTTTTTCTTTCAAATCAAGGTGACTGATAAGGGTGTCAAGATCCTTTACCCGGGAAGCAAGGCAATAATCATAGCTCCCGTCCCCTGGTTTGTCTGATAGTCCGCATCCAATATGATCCGGCACAATGGTACGAAATTTCTTTGACAAAGGGGTTATCAAGTGCCGGAAATAAAATGACCAGGTGGGGTTGCCATGCAGCATTAGTACAGGGGAACCAATGCCCTGGTCCACATAATGAAGATCATGGCCGTTGATGTTTAAAAAATTTGATTTAAAGGGGTAGAGATCTTCAAATCCCTTAAAAGAAAATTGTTTTTGATTGATTATTCTTTTTACCATTCCACACCAAGCATATAACAATTCAACCCCGAGCCAACCCCCAGAAATGCAACAAAATCATTTGGGAGTAAAAATCCCCGTTCATCGGCAATGGCCGCAGTAATGGGCAGCGATACAGTGCCCACGTTTCCCAGAAAAGGGAAAGTAATAAAATCTTTTTTCCGGTCCAGTTTCAAGGTATTGTAGAACAACTGGTGGTGCCCTTCACCCACCTGGTGGGCAATGAATTTGTCAGGCTTATCCATGGGCAGGTTAAATTCTTTTTTAAACAGCTCATAGGTTTTTTTACCCAGGGCCATACCATTTTCCAGGACTGCCTGGGCCTGGGTTCTCATGATAACTTTGGAATTTGTGGGCATTCCCTTTTGTTCAAAACCCCAATTGCACAGCCCGTGGTGCTGAATCGCATTCTGGACCACACCGCCCTTGAGGGCATGTCTCTGATTATCATGAAGATCAAGGCTGTCCAGATGATTGCCACTGGTAAGGAGTATGGCTGCTGCTCCGGATCCCCCGGTCATGGTGGCAATGGTTTCCTTATAAAAGTCAACGCTTTTGCGGGTATTGATCTCTTCAATGGTTGAATCCACAATCTGTCTGGCAGTTTCACAGGAGACCACAAGACCTGCCTTAATATTTCCCAATTCAATCTCATTGGCCACATGGACCATGCCTGTGACCATGCCCAGACATGCTGATTTTACGTCATAAATATGGGCATCAGTTCCAATGTGAAGTTTGTCGGCAATGGAACAGGATGTGGCAGGCTCAAATCCATCCTGGCCAACACCGCAAAAGGTCAGGGCTCCAATATGTTTGGGGTCAATACCTGATTCAATAATGGCTTTTTGCCCGGCTGCAGCTGCGTGTTCAGCCAGGGTATGGTCAATTTCCCAATAACGCCTTTCCTTTATTCCGGTTAAAGTTTCTAACTGTCCGGGCACAAATCCCACTGAATCATAAAAGGGCTTGAGTTTTTCTTCTATCTCCTGGGAGGTAACTATATGGGGTGCCAGTTCATATCCAAAGGTTTCTATAAATACGTTTTTATATTTCATTTCTGCTCCAAAATTTCATAAGATCGTTCCTGGTGATGCCTGTAATTTTCATTCCCATGTCTTTATACAGCACAATTTGCAAGTCATCTGAAAACATGTGGGCATCAGCTATCACATAGGGTTCTGGATTGTATCCCATTTCTTTGATTTCAATCTCATACCTTGCTTTTCTGGTTTCCCTGGTCACAGGTCCCCGGCATTTTAAATCACTCATATTAAGGGGGATAACATCATAGTGCACATGGTTTTCCTTGCTGACCCAGCCCATTCTCTGGACAAAGATTCTCAGGGCATGGGCACAGCATTCATACATAAGAGTGCCGGGCATGACCATGTCATCAATAAAATGGCAGGTCAGGAACCAGTCATCTTCATGGATATCAGCCTCGGCTGATATCCATCCCTTTCCAAATCTGCCGCCCTGGGGATCAAGTTCAATCACCCTGTCAATTAGTTTCATTCTTTTACCAGGAAGCCATTGGTTTTTCCCAAGAGTTATGCCCTTGAATTGACGGCCAAAGGCTGTTTCAAGATCCCCTGTTCTCAGGGCCTGAATCTTTTCATGGGAAAAGGAGGTTTTTTCCACCCCTATAAGGGAAGTAAAATTGTTTTTTGGTTCAGTTTTTATGGAGATCTTTTTTACTAAGTTCTTTGTTTCATGGGTTTCTCTTTCAAGGTCTTCCTTTTTAAGAATAATTCCTCCGGAATTTTCCACTTCCTCGTCAGTGAAGAAACCTGCACATCCATCTTTCATGGAAATAAACAATTGTCTATCAATATATCCCTTATAATGGAAAAAAAAGAGATAAATTTCCCCTTGTTTTAAAAATCTGTCTATTTCAATTATATATTCAATGGTCTCCCCTGGATTGGGCAGGGAACGGTGGAAGGTGACCTTTGCATCCAGAAGTCTGTATTTCCGCTTTCCTTTAACTGCATGGTCAATGCCGAGATAAGCGCACAAAAACAAATCTGCCTGTCCAGCCTCAATGGAAATGGAGACTGGTGCCTTGCCCCCGTCAAGATACCATGCATTTTTCCTAACATCATGCTGGGTAATAATTTTCCCCCGGCCCAGGGAGAGCATCTCACCCTGGATATCAATTATCCGGTCAACCAGCATCAGGGGCTCATCCGGCAGGCGGACCCTGCATGGATATGTATCAATGATGTCAAATTCAGGCCCCAGAACATTTCCTGCCTTTCCAATGGCATATTCCAGGCATTTGTCCCGGTCCAGAAATACAGGTTTGTTTACAGAAGGGGCTGTAGGTCTGGCAATTCCCCGGGAAGGGATAAAATTCTCTATTCCTGAATCTGGAACTGATTCCGCTATTCCTGAAACTTCCAATGGCTCATCCATGACTCCTTCTGCTGTCTGAACCAGGGCCTTAAACTGGTTCTCCATTATTGCCATGTTTTTCTGGGAAAACACGAGGAATTTTTCATGGGCCCGGGCAGTTACCCTGGATATATCAACAATTACTGCCGGATCCAGGGCAAGACCTGAATCAGAAATAACGGGATCAATGATTGCCATATCCGGGATTGCTGGTTCAGAAATTGCTGGATCAAGAATTGTAGTTGGTTCAGGCAAGGGCCCTGGAGTTGAATAATTAATAACCTCAACAATATCCTCGGTCACAGGGGCACGACTTGTTTTGATTTTAATAGTTTTTTCATTGTCCTGGTCATTGTATTGGGCAGAAAAAAGTGAAACCTTCATTTGAAGCATGTCATTTAAAGGATATTCTTCAATGATTGCATGTGCAGAGGCACCATCTCTAGTGATGGAACCAATGGCCGCTAATTTTGGTATTTCACTGGGAGCCTCCCAGACCTGCTGGTCCCGGAGCGTTTTGATTCCAATAGATTCAAGTTCTTTGAATCCAGATTCGGGTGAAATACCAGAAACTGGCAGGGTATTGTTGTATATACACAGACATGTTTTTATCACTGAAAAAAGGCTGGCCACACTGCCGGTATTTCCAATGGTGGAAGCAGCATAGTCGATATAACAAGGATGTTTCATTTTTCCACGGGAAAGAACCATGTGTTTCAGGGCCAGGGTTTCAGAAAGGCCATTAGTACCTGTTCCACCAGAATGGGTTTCAATAAGGGAAAGGTCAGAAAATTCAATATTGGAATCCTTTATTACCTTTTTAAAGGATTCTAAATATTGATTCAAATCCTGGGAGTTCTCTGAATCTGATTGGCCCGATGTCTTTATTTTATCTGGGACCTTTATTTTATCTGGGATTTCAATTTTATCAGAAATATTTGTTTCCCCGGGGATAATTCCCCCGCCTGATCCTGAAACTCCTTTGATAACGCCATAAATCCGGTCATTGTCCTGGATTGCCTGGTCAAGGCGTTTTAATACAAGGGCAGCTGCACCTTCCGAAGGGTGTGTTTCTTCAAAAGGCATGTCCCCATGATTCCCGGCTATATAATTCAGGGTGAATTCACGAATATCTCCTGCCAGGTCCACACAACCGCATAAAAAGGTATCTGTTTCAAAGGAGCTGAGGGAATGAACCGCTGTTTCAATAGATTTTATACCCGAGGCTGCACCGGCAGAAAGGGTGAAGCAGGGTCCGCCCAGTTTAAATTCCCTGGCTATTCTAGATGCCACTATGCCGCCAAGGGCACCAAGGGTCCTGTTAAAATTGAGTGGAGGGCTGATTTTATCCCTAAGACTATTGTCATTTTCATGGAGTTTCCACCGCAGGAAAAAATCCGTTGATCCAAAATCAAATTCAATACCAATTGCACAACCTGTTTTTATTCGAATAGGATCTGTTTTAAGGGGCCTGGGACGAATATTAGCATCTTCCAATGCTCCCTTTGCAGTCTTAAGCATTATCAGGTGCTGGGGCAGGATATCTTCCATCTGATTAGGGGGAATATGGAATTCACCAAGACCCAGTGAAAATTCATCCAGAAAATCACAGGGTCTGATTTTTGTTTCGGGATTCAAATGCCAGGTCCTTCGCCACCTGGGTCCTGGTACTTGAAGATCTGGTTTGTTTTTTCCAAATACCAGGCCTTTGAATTCATCCAGGTTTTTTGCACTATTGGAAAAGGTCTCCATTCCAACAATGGCAATGGGCAGGGTTTTCAACTTTGGCGAATCAATATTTTCCTGTACAAAATGCATGGATGGTTTGTTCTGAAACTCTTCCACCAGAATATGGGCATTAATACCGCCAAATCCAAAGGCAGATATGCCTGCTTTTCGGGTGGTTTTTAAATGATCTGTCTGCCAGGGTTCAGGATTTGTCTGGACCTGGATATTTGAGTGATTCAAAGGACTGTTTCTGGGTGGGGCAATAAAGTTCAGAGAAGGGGGAAGAATACCTTTTTCCAGGGACATGACAGTCTTAATAAATCCAGCAGCACCTGCTGCGGTGAGCAGATGTCCGACCATGGACTTTACCGATCCAATGGCCAGATTTTTTTTCGGACATTCATAATGATCCAGCAGTGTTTTTATACTGTTTACCTCCACCTGATCACCAACGGGAGTTCCTGATCCATGGCACTCCATGTACTGAATCTCAGCGGGAGACCAGCCAGCCTGTTCATAGGCCGATGTCATGGCCCGAATCTGGCCTTCCGAGGCAGGAGCCACCAGATTCCCCTCAAGGTCATTGGAAACTCCAGCACCTGTGATAACAGCATGGATGGTATCATGGCAGGCCAATGCATCCTCCAGCCGTTTTAAAATAAGGATTCCTGTTCCTTCCCCCACCACCAGCCCATTGGCATTTCTGTCAAAGGGGGAGCAGCATCCTGTAGGAGACAGGGCCTGGAGCTGTGTAAACCCCACCTGGGTATAAAGGGAATCCGGTCTGGAAACCCCGCCTGCCACCATGACATCTGCTTTTTTCAAACTCAGGTGTTCACAGGCAAGCTTAATGGCAAATAAAGAAGATGCGCAGGCTGCATCCAGGGTAAAACTACCCCCGTTCAAACCCATGGCCCTTGCCAGGATAGCTGCAGGGGCCGATACAACAGAAGATCTGGAAGCATCGGCTGCCACAAAGGATCTAGGCTGTTTCTGGCAGAGGATTTCCCAGGAAATTCTGGAGGAAGTATCAGTGGGAAGAGCAATGGCTGCCAGAATAACGCCGGTTCGTTTCTCAAGGGCAGGGGTCATGCAACAGGAGGAGATGGCCCTGCGGCCGGCATCAAGTACAAGGTGGTGGACCGGATCAAGACTTGCCAGAAGATCCTTGTCTACTTTGTATCCCCAGGGGTCAAAACTAAAATCCGTTATCAGGCCGGCACGGTCTGAAATGGCCCGGTCTGGAACGGCCTGGTCGGAAATGGCCTGATCTGAAACGGCTGGGTCAGAAATTGTTCCAGATCCTTTTTTTACCATTACTTTTACAGGGGCAACCCACCTTTTGGCAGGAACTTTTATAACAGACTCTTTTTTATCCAGGATATTATTTAAAAACTGGTTTGTATTACCGGCCCCGGGGAAGATACCTTCCATGGAAACAATTGCAATTTTGTTCATCTTAAATTTCATACAGGCTCATATAGTTTAGAACCAATGATATATCAAGGCAGGAGTGTAAAAATTGTGTAAAATTTTTTCCTGGGAACCCGGGAAACTTAAATCAGGCAAATATTAAAAGGAATCCAGTGACAATGGACCGTCCCAGCAGCAGGACCGTTAATATCATCAGGCCAAAACTGAGGACCCTGTCAAAGCTATTTTCCCCTCTTTTATCGTTGTATCCAAAAACCCAGCCAAAAAAGATCCCTGCTGCAAGCCCGCCCCCATGGCCCCAATTATTGATATTGGGCACAAGAAAACCAATGAGCAGGAGGCTGATGATCCACCCTGAAGTCTGTTTATAAACCCTCTGGCCCCAGTCTCCGCCCCTGGATTTACCAAAATAAAGAAGGGCGCCTATAAGGCCGCAGAGTCCTGAAGAGGCACCTATGGTCAGGTATACATTGCCAAAATAGGAAAGAAGAAATCCGGCAGCCCCTGTTAGGGTATAAATGGAAAACATCCTGTATAAGCCGAATTCATGCATGACCAGGGGGGCCACAGTTCGCAGTGCCAGCATATTGAATATGATATGGAGAAGACTCCCATGGAGCCAGTTGGCAGTGATCAGGGACCACCAGGCCTGGAAATTATCAATGGGAATCCTGCCCGAGGCTCCTAGAAAAGTAAGCACATCCCCGGAAGGGGTTAACGCATAAAAGGGATTGATACTCATACCCATTTGCCTGCCACTGTAAATCAGACTGATAACAAACAAAAGAATATTGGTGTAAATAATTGTATTTAAAAGCCGCAAAGGAGTTAAAAAGGGATTCAGGGAGCTTGAAGTCATATATTAATTCTTTAATTTTTTTATGGTTGTATTTTTTAATTAAGCG
>NBML01000081.1 GCA_002085465.1 Desulfobacteraceae bacterium 4572_89
AAGAGGGTTAAGGTGGATGAAGTGCCTTCCGGCTGGATGGGGCTGGACATCGGCCCGGAAACTGCAGCCATGTTTTCTGAAGCCGTTGGAGAGGCCGGAACCATTGTCTGGAACGGCCCCATGGGGGTGTTTGAGATGGCGCCTTTCCGGGAGGGAACCCAGGCCGTTGCCGATGCAGTCGCAGCCTCTTCCGCCTTTTCCATTGTGGGTGGCGGGGATACCGGTTCGGCACTCAAGGTTTGCAAAAGGGCTGATGAGATCAGTTATATTTCAACGGGCGGGGGTGCCTTTCTACACCTCATGGAGGGGAAGACCCTGCCGGGAGCAGAGGCCCTTGCTTAAGGGGCTGAAAGGGGAATAGGGTGGAATTCTGTTGCATAAGGGACTCCCTGAGCCGCAAGGCCAGGCTGAGGCGTTCCTATTATGAGATTTTGCGGGATGAGATGGACCAGTTTGTTTTAGGGTATGCCCTTGTGGATTCCTATAACAATTTTATCCGTCAAAAAATGCCCTATCCCTTTGTGGAGACCAGGGAGCTTAAGCCCAGGGCCAGGATTCCCACCACGGAATTTGAAGCCCAGAATGCTTTTCTGGTGCTTTTTTGTGAAGATTTTGTGGATGAGAAACATAAGAAATATATTCGCTATTTTGACGTCAACAAGACAAACAAGACTAATCTTTTAAAGCATAAGTATTTCCCCATGGTGGAAGATTACCAGCGGAATCTGAAATACCTTGAGACGCCCGGTTTTTTTGATTTTATGAGATCTCTTCTGCCGGTGGATTACGCCCTGCTCATCCAGCGTGATCCCAAGTCGGTGGCCAGGGATCGTTATGCCCTGACCCATTTCCATGTCCGCATAGACTGGCCAATTGCCGATGCTGCCGAGGATCTGGCCATAAGGCTGAGATATATCTCCAAGGATCTCTATGAGAAAGGGGATGCCTATGCTGATGCTTTTCAGAAGAAATTTTTTGAATACTATGGGATGCCGGTGATGGCAGGTGGGAGGAGAACCGCTGCAATTGTTGCTGCCCAGTATTTGAGAAAGCTTGCCGGAATCACCACCGTGTACGTGGCAAGCAGTGAGTCCAGGGCCTTGCTCCGCATTGATGAGATGGGAATCTCCAAGTCCGTGCTGGTGAAGTTTTCACGGGGGGAAATTCAGGAGATCGCCAAAAATGCCTCCATGTCCCAGAACACCTTTACCAAAAACTATGTTGTGGCCAGGGAGGGGAAACGTCTGGTGTGTATTTTCAACACCCGGTACGATTACACATTCCATGCCCTTCCCCCGGAGGGAGGGCGTCTCAGGGAATTGAAATCAGATATCAACTGGCTCACAGTTGCATTTGAGCAGATTCTGCCCAAACCCACGGTGTGGAAGCGCCCTCCCATTCCCGTCAAGATCATCTATACCTAACCCGGACAAACCGGGTTTTTTATGAAAATATCGTAACCGTTCACAGGGTACTGCACCTGCTGCGTTGGCGGGCATTTGAAGTACATGAGTACGTCTGCATGCCCGCCGCCTTGCATCTGCAGCACCCTGTAGCTTCTACAAAATCACTCTGGGTGGTAATCATGATGATGGGAAGTTCCTGCCTGGAATATTTTTTTCTGATTTCAAGAGTAAGCTGAATTCCGTTGATTTTCGGCATATTGAGGTCGGTTATGATGAGATCGGGTTTGGAGACCGCAACCGCCGGGAGCACCTCTTCGGGAAATTGAAACAGCGTGGGGCTGTAGCCCATGGCCGTCAGCTTATTCTGATAGAGTTTGAGCATCATCTTGGAGTCGTCCACCACAAAGATTTCATAGCTTTTGGGTGATATTTTTGCGGACTTCTTTTTAACGGCTGCCCCCATGGTCTGGGCCAGTTCCTGTTTCCCTTTATCCTTTAGCAGTGAGAGAAAATTATTTCTGACTTCAGGTGATGCTTTTGATACCAGATGGGTGGTTGCCAGATTGAGAAAGGACTCTTCCTCCAGAAGGAAGTTGAAAATACCGTCCACTCCGGAATCCATGAGGGCGGATACTGCATGGAGGGCGTCCTGGTTCTCTTCCCGGACTATGTTTTTGAGTCCTGCTACCAGTACCTTTGAGATATTTTTATCAACGGCACGGGCTGCACTCATTCTGACGGCCTCTACCTCATCCTGGAGTCCCCCTGCCAGGCTTATGGCGGATTTTGTGGAAGGGAGACGGTCCAGAGCCTCATAGGCGGCCTGTCTGATATTGGGGTCCCTGGGCTTGAGGTTGATGATGTCCAGGATGGTGGGCAGGGCTGCCTGATCCCCGATATACCCCAGGGTTGTGAGAAGGTGCACCATGTAGTCGGCTTGGGCATTGGCAATGGCCGATGTCAGGATGGGAACGGCTTTGTTTCCTATCTCTATGAGCTGGTCGATGGCGGCGTCCCTGATATGGGTATGCCGCGATTCCAAAAGGGATGCCAGGGTATCTAAAGCGTATTGATCCTGAATTTCCGCCAGAGCTTCAACGGCGATGAGGTCGGATTCCCGGGTGCCTGTTATGACGGCCTTTATCTGGTCAATGGCTTCCCTTCCGCCCACATCCGCCATGGCGAAGATAGCCCCATGCTGGAGTTTAAGATCCGGATGGTCCGTCAGGGTGCCAAGTGCGGGAAGGGCTTCGGGCAGCCTCATGGCGCCCAGGGATCGGGCGGTCTGAAGAAGGATCTCACTGTCAGTTTCGGTTGAAAGCAGGTTTAAAAGCGCAGGAGCGGCCTCTGTGAGGATGAGATCTCCAGCCGCCCTGAGATAGATGATCTGATTTTCTTTATCACCCTGGGTTATATAGGAGATGACAAGTTCGGAGTTTCCAAAGGCCTTATCAAGGATCAGCTCATACAGAGCATCCTGGAATTCGGGATTTTTAATTTCAACCCTTGTGAGTTGTTCCAGAAGAGGGAATACCAGATCCTCGGGGGCACGTCCCAGCTCCATAAGTGCCCGGGTCTGCACCTCAGGATCAATCTCGCTGTCCGATGCAAACTGCAGAAGAGCCTTGGCCTTGACAATGTCTTTCTCTTTAAGACAGAACAGGAGTTCCTCTATGAAGTCATTTGGATCTATTCCAGACATGGAAATCCTCCGGTTTTTTTAGGTGCCTTGTAAAACTATTTTGATTGATAAAAGACTGATTTAAGATATCGCTGGGGAACGAATAGATCCGTGTCATTGGCAAGGGATTCTGTGGAGCCGATGATCAGATATCCGTCGGGTTCCAGAACTTTTGCAATGTTAGTATAGATTTTTCTCCGGTCTTCTGGGGTAAAGTAGATCATGACGTTACGGCAGAGGATAATATCGAATTTGCCCAGTCCAATAAACGGCTTCATAAGGTTCAGTTTTTTGAATTGCACCATGAACCTGATTTCGTCATTGATTTTCCAGGATTCTCCATGCTGGGTGAAATATTTGTTGAGACGCTGGGTATCAAGCCCCCTGCTGATTTCAAATTTATTATATTGACCATAGCTGGCCTTGGAAACGGCCTCGTCTGAGATATCCGTGCCAAGGAGTTTTATATTGTAGCTGTTCCGGGAGAGGCCCATCTCATGCATGGCCATGGCAATGCTGTATAACTCCTGTCCCGTTGAACTGGCGGCACTCCATAACCTTATGGAAGGTTGTAGACTGCTTTTTTTTGAGCGTTTATCAATTAAGTCCGGCAGAATTTTGAACTTTAGCAGTTCAAAAGGGGCTTTATCCCGAAAAAAATAGGTTTCATTGGTGGAAATGGCATCTATGATCCGGTTTTGAATTGTTTGTTTGAAATCTGATTTGGCTTTTCTATGCAGATCCGCAAAGGAGGTGCACCCCAATTGATCCATGAGAGGATTGAGCCTTGTCTCCATGAGGTACTCTTTGCCTTTGTTCAGGGAGATGCCCGAAGCCTCAAGAATATATTTGGCCATTACATCAAATTCGGTAGAAGTGATTTTTATCATTGGCTTTGCCTACCTGACCACTGTTTTAGTTATTTCAGCCGCCAGTCTGTCAAGGGGGGCTATAACGTCGGTTAGACCCGATTCAATGGGCTCCTTGGGCATACCGTAAACAGTGCAGGACGCTTTGTCCTGGGCGATGATGATGCTGCCGTTTTGTTTCATCTGGGCCAGTCCCTTTGTTCCGTCAGAGCCCATACCGGTCATAATGACTCCGGTGGCACGCCCTACATAGTGCTCGGCAATGGATCTGAAAAGATAGTCCACGGAGGGCTTGCAACTGTTTTCTGGGGGGTCGTCGGTTATTTTTATAATTCTGGAAAGTCCGTCGGCGCCAGCAGTGATCTTCATCTGTTTGCCCCCTGGAGCGATGTAAGCGGTGTTGGGAAGAATAGACTCTCCGTTGATTGCCTCCTTGACTTCAAGGCTGCATTTTCCGTTAAGGCTTTTTGCCAGGGAGCGGGTGAACATGGGAGGCATATGCTGGACTACCAGGATGGGTACATTGAGCCGGGGCGACAGCAGGGGCATCATTTTGGCAAGGGCGTTGGGTCCACCGGTGGATATGCCGATCCCTACAATTTCCGAGAAAGTGGTCCGTTTTCGTGTTAAAGGGGCTCTTGGAGGGGAAATGGATGGTTTCAAAGGGCTGGTTTTCCGCCTGACAGATCGGTTCCCCTTTAGCCTGGTCCGAATTTCTCTTTGGCGCTGAAATGCTTTGAGGATAGGGCCAACAGTCTCCCTGACCTTGAGAGTGTTTTCAGCCATCCTTCCGGAATCGGGTTTGGGAATGAAATCAAAAGCTCCGAGTTCCAGTGCCTTGACCGTCATTTCGCTCCCTTTGCTGGTCAGGGTGCTGAGCATGACGACCGTGGGCGCGTCGGGCATGGTCTGAAGGTGTTCCAGAACTTCAATACCGCTCATTTCAGGCATTTCGATATCAAGGGTGACCAGATCCGGCTTAAGGGATGCAATGCGTGACAGGGCGATCTTTCCGTTGGTTGCAGTGCCCACAACTTCAACTTCGGGAAATTCCTTGAAAACATCACTGACAATTTTTCTGTAGACAATGGTATCGTCCACAACCAGAACTTTTATGGTCTCCATTTAATCCTTCAGCACCTCGTCAATGTCCAGAATACCGATCAGGCTGTTTTCGGTTTTTAATACGCCCTTAAAGAATTTACCCTTTACTCCGCTGATGTTGGATGGTGCAGGTTCAATGCGCTTTTTTTCGGCCATGACCACATCACTGATGGAATCCACCATCAATCCTATATGTTCATCCTGGGAGCGGACGATGATGTTGCGGTTATTCTTGTTCTTTTGAATCTGGGAAAGCTCAAGTTTTTTGCCAAGGTCCAGGATTGTTACGATACGTCCCCTGAGATTCAATACACCGACAACATAATCGGCTGCCTGGGGTACGGTTGTTACTTCGAAATGTTTGTTGATCTCCTGAATATTCAGGATGTCAATGCCGCAAAGGGCTTTGCCCACATAAAATGTGGCCAGTTCCATATTCTCCTGCATGCCGGTATTAGCTTGGTTGGTCATGATGATTCTCCTTCTGTTCAAACCGGAACCGGTAAAAAATTCGGTTTGCCCGTCTTTATTTAATATTCAGCTGATCCGGTAATGATTGTTAATTCTACAGTCCAAGAAACTGTCTGATGATTTTCATCAGGTTTTCCCGATCCAGCTTGATTTCATAGGCGTCAATGCCCACCCGTTTTCCCTGTTCCACATGGGATTCACTTGCCAGGGAGGTGAGGGCTATTACGGAAAAATGGGAAAACCTGGGATCGGATTTGATTCTTTGAGTCAGCTCAAATCCGTTCATATTGGGCATTTCAAGGTCGGTGACCACGATGTCGATGGCATCGCTCTTCTGCTGGAGAACCTCCCAGGCTTCCGCTCCGTCTTCAACATCAATCACTTCATAACCCTCTTCGGTCATAAACCCCTTGACCTGTTTTCTGAAAAATGCGGAGTCCTCGGCAAAGAGAATCACCTTCCGGCCTTCGCTGATCATCTCAACGGCCGCATTTTGTTCGTCCTCAAACCATTTGGGGTTGAGGGTTTTAACCATCTCAAAGATATCCACAAGAAGGGTGGTGGAGTCCTCAATGATCATTGAGCCGTTGATGCAGGGCTGTTTTAATGTGGAGTCGTCGATATCCATGTTGACCTGCACCGCATCCACGGGCGGGCTGACCATGAGTCCCAATTCCCGGCCTTTTACGGTGAAGACAATAACCTCCTGCTGTTCACGCGGGGGCAGGGGCTCAACAGATGCAACCTGGGAGAGTTCATAAAGGGGCAGAGCACCGCCCCGGTATTGAACTACTTTTTTGCCGCCAACCATTTCGATGGTGGATACCGGGATTCTTTCAATACGCTCAACCAGATTCAGGGGGGCTGCAAAATGCTCTTTTTCTCCATTACGGAATACCAGAAGGGCAGCCTTGTCTCTGGCTCTCTCCCTGGCCTCTTCAGCGGCTTTTGCCTCCTTGGCCACCCGTTCAGCTTCAGCCATGGTGGTAAGCTCCGCCATCTGGGCCAGACTTGAGACATCCAGAATCAACGCGACCCTGCCGTCACCCATGATGGTGGCTCCGGCATATCCGGAGCATTTTTTAAGATGCCGCCCCAGGGGTTTTACAACAATCTCTTCAGAGTCCTTGAGTTCATCCACCACCAGGCCGTATTTAAAGGAGCCTGCGGATACTACTGCGATGTTGATGGCACTGTTGGCATGGTAACGGCGGTCTTCACCCGCTCTCTTATTCTGGTCTGTTTTTTCACTGTCCTGGGTCTGGGCGGCTTCGCCAAGGGTGGCATGCTGGGGAGAACGGCGGTCGGAAATAGTAGCCCTTTGGTCGGGATACTCCTGGTTGTCCTCTGGATGGATAAATGTTTTTTTAATTCCCAGGACCTTGGATAGATTGAGCAGGGGGAGAAGGTTTCCCCTCAGTCTAACCACATCTGCATCCCCGACCTTTTCAACGCGGTTCTTGATCTGAGCTGCCGGTATTCTCAGGAGCTCATCCAGATTGACCTGGGGGACTGCATATCGTTCATGGCCCACGGAGATGATCTGACTTGGAATGATGGCCAGGGTAAGGGGCAGCTTAATCTGGATATCGGTGCCCTTGCCCGGGGTGGAATCAATTTCAATGATGCCGCCCAGCTTTTCAAGGTTGGTCATAACCACATCCATACCAACTCCCCGGCCTGAGACATCGGTGATCTTTTCGGCAGTGGAGAATCCGGGGAGAAGGATGAGCTCAGTCTTCTCCTTAGAGGTCATGTCAGCAACCTGCTGATCGGTTTTCAGCCCCTTGGCAACGGCGGTTTGGGCTATGGCGTTGGGGTCCAGTCCCTTGCCGTCATCGGATATGACAATGTTGACCTGTCCGGCATCATGGTAGGCTTTGAGGGTAATGTGGCCGATGGCGGGTTTTCCTGCCCTCTCCCTCACCTGGGGAAGCTCTATGCCGTGATCCACTGAGTTCCGTATCAGATGGGTCAATGGATCGTTTATGGATTCCAGGATGGTCTTGTCCAGCTCCACATCTTTGCCCAGGATGGTGATTTCGATGTTTTTTTCAAGATCTCTGGAAAGATCCCGAACAACCCGGGTGAACTTGTTAAAGACATTGGCTATGGGCTGCATCCGGGTCCTCATGATCGCTTCCTGGAGTTCCGATGTGATCATGTCAATGCGCTGGCTTGAAATTTCCGTGGCTTTTACATTGGAGGAGTTTATTCCCTGGAGCAGCTGATTTCTGCTTAAAACCAGCTCTCCGGCAAGATTCATCAGGGTGTCCAGAAGGTTGACGTTTACCCTGAGAGAGCCCACAGGTTTGGAAGCCACCGGGTTATTTATAACAGCTTCCTGCTCTGCTGCCCGGGCCTCAGTTTTGGCAGGGACCTCGGCGGCTGCTGCGGCATGAACCTCTTTTTTCTCCACGGGCTGGAATACAACCGGCTCCATTGCAGGTGCATTTTCAGCCAGGGCGGGTTGGACTTTTTTTGTTTGAAGCTCCTTGACCGGCATGGGGCCGGCTTCTTTTGCCCTGTTTTCATCGGTCAGGGAGATCATATCTTCATTGATCAGATGGATATACTCCTCATCCAGATCAAAAAGGGTATCTGTCATCTCGGGTTCCAGGATGGATGCGAAGAGAATTTGAACAGGTATCAGGGAGGGCAGGGCTGTTTCATCCAGGTTGCCCACGGATGGAAAATCGATACGGGCATCCAGGATGATTCCTGTCTTCTCCAGGGAGGTGATCACATTGACAGGGTTTTTTGTTTTATTATGAATGTCGTGGATCAGATCATACTCAACAAGATATATAAATTTGCCTTCCTGGTGACTTTGATCGATAGCCTCCCGGGGGATTTGAGCAAAAATCCGGCCGTCGGGCAGAGTGATATCCATGAATCCGGCAGCAGTCTCCTCAACGGTGTCCACAGGTTCCGCAGGAGGTGCGGCAGTGATATTCTTAAGCGCCTCAATATGGGTGGACACATCCTTCTCGTTACTGGTCTGAATGTTATTCATGAGGTTCTCAAGTCGATCAAAACCCTTGAGAAGCACACTGATGATTTCAGAACTCGGTACCAGTTCAAGGTTCCGGATGAGATCCAGGACGTTTTCAAGGTTGTGTGCCAGATCCTTTATGGTGGTCAATCCCATGAAACCGGCACCGCCTTTGATGGAATGGGCTGCTCGAAATACGTTGTTGACTATATCAAGATCAACATTTTTTCCACCCTCTTCAATGGTCAGAAGGTCGGTTTCTATATCGGATAGATGGTCAAGGGATTCTTCAATATAAAGGTACAGAAAAATAAAGCTAAAGTCAAATGGGATTGTGTACAATATTTAAAGGTTATACCTGTTGAGGGGTGGTCTTCTTATTATATCCATGGGCTGACAGGGTGCATCTATCACCAGGCCGGCAATCGTGTTGGGCTGAGCCCGGGGAATTTCAAGGCCATGGCTGTCAATAATTTTATGGACAGGGGATGAAATGGGTGGATTGTCCGGAGTCAGCACCTCGATGGTGTCTCCCTTTGAGAGTCGGTTTCGAATTTCAACCCTGGCGATGCCGGTTTTCTCTGTCTCGACCACTTTCCCTATAAAACTGTGGATCGTTCCGGTGTGGGTGTTTGTAAAATCAGGAAGGATTTCAGCGAGTTCTCCAAAATAGAAGCCAGTGCAGTAAGGACGGTGGTAGACGGAGGCAAGTTCCTGTTCCCACCAAGGGTTGACCCCATACTCTCCGGGATTTTCCATGTAGTGATCGATGGCCTCTCTATAGGTTTTTACAACTGAGGAGAGATATGCAAGCCCCTTCATTCTGCCTTCAATTTTAAGGGAGGCTATGCCGGCCTGGACAAGTTCAGGGATGTGGTGGATCATGCAGAGATCCTTGGAACTGAAGATGTAAGAACCTCGACTGTCTTGGGCAAGGGGATGATACTCCCCGGGACGGCACTCTTCCACCACTGAGTAGCGCCATCTGCAGGGATGGCTGCAGAGACCGCGGTTGCTGTCCCGGCCGGAGAGAGCGCTTGACAGCAGGCATCTGCCTGAATAGGAGATGCACATGGCGCCGTGTACAAAGGTCTCGACTTCAGGAGAGGATGTGGATTTGGCAATGGTTTCAATGTCACAAAGGGGCAGTTCCCTGGCAAGGTTGACCCTTTTGACCCCCAGGGTTTTCCAGAACCGGGCAGCATTGATGTTTGTGGTATTGCTTTGGGTGGAGAGGTGTATCTCTGTCTCGGGCATGATTTTCCTGGTCAGAAAAAGGATTCCCGGGTCGGCGATGATAAGGGCGTCGGGCTTAATTTGATTCAGACGGGTGAGAAAGGCTCGGATTTTTTCCTGCTCCGGGTTTCTGGAATATACGTTGCAGGCAACATAGACTTTGACATTTTTGTCGTGGGCGTAATGGACTGCCCTTTCCAGTTCTTGGTCGGAAAAGTTGCCGGAAAAGTTTCTGAGGCTGAACTCTTTGCCTGCCAGATAAACGGCATCGGCACCATAGCGTATGGCAGTTTCGAGTTTTTCAAAATTGCCGGCAGGTGCCAGAAGTTCGGGCTTTTTTATGGATTTAATCATGGAATCTTTTTTGTGGTGCCCCCGGCAAGAATCGAACTTGCGCACATGGATTAGGAATCCAATGCTCTATCCACTGAGCTACGGGGGCGTAATTTTTTTTATTCAACCAAGAGTTTTTGGCCTGGGTAAATAGTGCTTCTCTTGGTGAGATGGTTCAGCGAGAGAAGACGTCGGAGTGTCATATTATATTTTTTGGCAATTGTAAAGGGGCTGTCTCCGGATTTTACCCAATAAGTTGAAGAATCGGCATTTGGGGATACCTTTTCAACAGCCGGGATGGAAAGAACCTGGCCTATATGAAGGGATGCATCGGAAAGATTGTTGGCGGCCATGATGCGTTTGGTGGTGGAGCCGTAGCGCCGGGCGATTATCCAGAGGTTGTCTCCTCTCCTGACAACATAGGATGTTGCGTTTTTCAGAATTTTTGTACGGGATCCCCGTTGGATGCCTGCAGAGGGGATGTTCCGATTTGGGATCTTGAGCACCTTTCCTGCTATAATGAGGAAGTTGCGGTTGATGCCGTTGGCCCGGGATATTTTAGCAACCGTCGTGTTGTGATGTCTGGCAATGCCCGACAGGGTCTCACCCCTCCGGATTCGATGGTAGGAGTACCGGGTGGGCGGAGGGTAGGATGCTTTGATTTTATCCAGGCTGGCCATGAAAATTTCGGATTTGGATGCAGGCACCCTTATCTCATAATCTTCCGGCGGGAGCAGAGCATATCTCAATTCAGGATTGAGTATCTTGAGGGTGCTTTCCTGGGTGTCGATCTCCCGGGCAATATCCTTGAGTCGGATCTGTTTTTTTATTTTGCAGGTTTTAAAGGTCAGAGGGGGCAGTGGGTCTTTAACTGTGATGTCGTATTGGTCCAGGTTTTTAACAATATGCAGTACAGCCAGAAAACGAGGCACGTATCGGGCTGTCTCCCTGGGCAGTTTCGGATAGAGATCCCAGAAGTTGTCCAGGTAGTTGATGTTCTGGCGTCTTATGGTGCGCAGCACCCTTCCTTCTCCACAGGAGCCAGGATAGTTCCTCGGGGAGGCCTGCTTTTTTTAATTCTGATATTATATAAGGCCTGTATCGTCCTGCCCGCCTCACGGACTGAGTTAGAAAATATTTTTCAGGGCCTGTAAATCTCTCTATCTCGCTCTGCACATGACTGTTTAAAATAAGTGGAATGGCATCATGTTCTCCATTCACCACTATATTTCTGGATGCGTAAATTTCCAGAATTCTTTTAGAGATCAGGTATCTCAAATCTTCTTTTTGTTGATTGATCTGGGGGCATGTCTCCAGGTTCATATCCAAAATAACCGCATAGGCAGCATCGAGTTCCGTCAGTGCATGCTCCAGGTCCCCCTTTTCCCAGTAGGTCTGGGCCGAACGACACAATTCAAGGGCATGGTCAGCCTGCTCCTGGGCTGAATAGTTTTCCGTTTCAGTGTTGGTTGGGGCCGTTTCCTTTTTGTTTAAAAAAGGTAGGGTGGTATCGATGTTGGGATTTCCCTTGGGGGCAGGTGTTTCCGAAGAGAGGTCAGGAGCCTTGTCTGATTCCGTGGCCGCTGCAACTTCTGTGGAGGCGGTGGTGATGCTTCCGGGGCCTTGATTATAACTGCTCATATGGGCAGTGTTGCAGCCGGAGATGAGGAAAAGAGAGAGAGAGACAACGCATAGAAGGTAAATTGATTTATTCATTATACTCTTGACCCTTGAGATTTAAGATTAAATTTAACCTTGAATATAAAAGTTTAGGTGAAGTGTCAAGGTATTATTCCCACCCTGACCCACTATCAAGGTGACACCTGCCGCGTTGCCTACGTTCGCTCCTCCCTGGGGAGTATGACTTATACACCTCCGTCGTCACTTCTTGGCGCCTTGCATCTGACACCTTGATGGCGGCCAGGGATGTGCCTTTTTTGTGTTATTGTGACATATTATAGAATTTGATGGTGGATTTGGGCCCAGGGGCGGGTTAGGTGTCGGTCAATGGTTAGGGCGATTCGGGGTGGATGGAAGGGGTTTGTGTATCAAAAATGCCAAAATCAGGAGAAAACGCTTGAAAAAGAAAGTTGCGGGGCTATATGCGTAAATAATTGGGCTCTATGGGTGATATTTGCTTTTGTTTGGATTTGATAATGGCGGCATCCTCTGCTATTATCGCTCGGTCTTTGTCGTGAAGCACCTTGAATTTGTTTGCGAAATTGACGTTGCCGATATAGCTCAGCTGGTAGAGCATCTCACTTGTAATGAGAATGTCCTCCGTTCGATTCGGGGTATCGGCTCCAGGAGTAAAAAAATGGTGGGGTTCCCGAGTGGTCAAAGGGATCAGACTGTAAATCTGACGGCTCAGCCTTCGGAGGTTCAAATCCTCCCCCCACCACCATACAGCGTTTTCCGACCGACAGGTCATGTCTGACAGGCGGGAGTAGCTCAGTTGGTAGAGCTTCAGCCTTCCAAGCTGAATGTCGCGAGTTCGAGCCTCGTCTCCCGCTCCATCTCCATGTTTTCAAACCTGTAGTTAAGGTTGAAATTTTGTCTGTGTTTTAAGCCCATGTAGCTCAGTAGGTAGAGCGCTTCCTTGGTAAGGAAGAGGTTCAACGGTTCGAATCCGTTCATGGGCTCCATTTAACAGCGGTCAGGAGGTTTGTGGCATGGCAAAGGAAAAATTTGAGCGGACAAAACCCCACGTTAATATCGGTACCATCGGTCACATCGACCATGGCAAGACCACTCTTACTGCTGCGATCACCAAACACGCCGCCCTCAGGGGTCACGGCGAGTTCGTCGCCTTTGATGAGATTGATAAGGCTCCTGAAGAGCGTGAACGCGGTATCACCATTGCAACTGCCCATGTTGAGTATGAGACAGAAAAGCGTCACTATGCCCAT
>NBML01000082.1 GCA_002085465.1 Desulfobacteraceae bacterium 4572_89
GGACCTGTAACCGGTAAATACATTGGGAAGGCCACCAAGATCACAGGCGCCCTGTACATTGTTTTGTCCTCTTAAAGGGTTTACTCCGCCGCCTTCAATGCCCAGGTTTCCGCACAGCATGGCAAGGTTTGCAAGGGCCTTGACATTGTCTGTCCCCGAGGTGTGCTGGGTAATTCCCATGCAATATAAAATACTACCAGGCTCAGCATTCCCATAAAGATTTGCTGTTTCAATGAGGTCATCTTTTTTTATTCCAGTGATGGATTCAACATACTCAGGTGTATATTTTTCAATGGATTTTTCAAGTTTGTCAAAATGGACAGTTCTATTTTCTATAAAGGATGAATCAAATAATTTTTCTTTTATAATCACGTGGATCAGCCCGTTTATCCATGCCACATTGGTTCCTGGCCGGGGGCTGAGCCATTTTTGAGCAAATTGTGTCAATTTTATCCGTCTGGGGTCAACGACTATCAGCTTGGCATCTTTGAATTTAACAGCTCGTTTGATAAAAGTAGAAATCACCGGGTGATTTTCCGTTGTGTTTGATCCCACAACAAGAATGACCTTTGCTTTTTCGATGTCAGCAATGGTGTTTGTCATAGCACCGCTTCCAAAAGAGGCAGCCAGACCGGCTACCGTGGAAGAATGTCACAGCCGGGCGCAATGATCAATATTGTTCGTTTTTAAGACCGCCCGTGTAAATTTTTGTGAAATATAATTGTCCTCATTGGTCATTCTTGCAGATGTCAGAACACCTAAGCTGTCAGGGCCGTGTTCTTTTTGAATGTGAGTGAATTTTTGCGCCACAAGATCCAGGGCCTCATCCCAGGATGCTTCTTTGAAGATCCCATTTTCCTTGATTAAAGGGGTTGTCAAACGTTCTTTTGAAGCGATAAAATCATATCCGAAACGTCCTTTTACACATAGGCTGCCATGATTGGGTGCCGCATCAACCCCGGATATCTGTTGCACCATATTGTCTTTTATGTGCAGGTTCATCTGGCATCCCACACCACAATAACTACAGGTAGTTCTTACTTTTTCAACTTCTCCGTATCTGGGTTTATCCAGTGCATCTTTGGGATAAAGGGCACCCACAGGACAGGCCTGGACACATTCTCCGCAGAATACACAATCAGAATCTTTTAACGGCCGGTCTCCTGCGGTGACCACTTTGGCGGCAGCTCCTCTATAACCCAAATCGATGGCATTATTGACCTGGATATCATTGCAGGCTTGTACACATCTACCGCATAAGATACATTTTGAAAAATCCCGGATGATAAACGGGTTCACATTTTCCAGCGGGTACCGTGCTTTGGATTCTTCAAATTGAGTATTGGCGACTTTATACCTATAAGCCAGCTGCTGGAGAACACAGTCTCCGGTGGCCGGGCAAAGGAGACAATCATGATGTCCTGACGACAATAATAAAGAGATCGTTGATTTTCGGGACCGGACAACTTCTTTGGATTCTGTCTGGATGTCCATTCCATCGGCAGCAGGAGCAGCACAGGATGCGACCAGAGAGCGGGCGCCTTTCACCTCCACCATACAAATTCTGCAGGCACCGGTTGGCGTTGTCCCTTTTAAATGGCACAAGGTCGGAATAAAAATGCCATGTCTCTGTGCAATATCCAGAATCGTATCGCCCGGGCGAAAAGGAAATGGATTTCCATTAATAATAATTGTTTTTTCATTTTTCATAGTAATTCCTAAACAATGGTCCATTGTGTTTGATGTTTTAAGCTGTTTTTAACAATAGCGGTGCCTTGATCATATAATTTCAAGCCCAATAAAATGATTTTGACCCAGCAGCAAAGAGTTTGTTTACCATAATTTTTTAAAAGCTTCAAATAAGCTGTGGTTTTTCAGCGGTGACCTAGCAAGCTCCAAGAATTAAGGCCGCTTGAAACCCACCTGTAGTGGAGGGGAAAATATTGGAAATCAATACCTGGGCACCTTCACTGTTGCCCGGGAGGGCAAAGAACTGGATGCCATTTCAAAAACGCTTCATCAAGTCAGGGATCGAAAAATGATCAATGGACTCACAACAGCTTACAAAGGAGTAAATTCAAATTTCTGGCCGCCAATGGCAGCTTCATACATCAAGCCACCCTTGGTATGGACAAAGACGGCCATGCCTTTTGTGTAATTAATGTCTTCATCATAGGCCCTCTGGTCCTGGAGAAAAATAATCTCGGAAAAGGCCTGACCCCCCAGTTGAAAACCGATACTGATCTTGGATAAAGTGATTTTGCCGGTTAGTTTCTTCTGTTTATAGACCTGGCCCTTTCCATATGCACCTCCCAACACAAGGCCGCCTTTCCCTACAGTGGGAAATACAGCATATCCAAAGCTGTTATCAAAAAATGGCTGAACAGCCTCAGAGTTTTTAAATATGGAAATGGTCTGGGAATATTCATCGGCAAATGCCTGGGACATGAAGCTGGTTACCAGTAACAATACCATGACCGGAACAATTGATTTTATAGCTTTCATTTTTATAAATCCTTTTTGTTTTCTTGGAGAGGAACCAGCAAACAGGTTTTATCTGCCTGCCTGTCTGGGATTTTCCTATAATCAGGCCACAACTTTCCGGGCAAACTCCAGGGCCTGGTCCTGGATTTTTTCATCCATATCCCCGGGGCTGGTGCAATTGCCAACGAATAATTCGCCGGCATTGACTGCCTTGTGGGGGTTCTGAATGCGGCTGAATGCTGTGAATGCTGCTTCTGCATTGTTTTCCCAGGGGCCGGCACCTGTTACCAGAAGGGCCTGGCGCTGTCCCTCCACCAGGGATGCATGCCCAGGCTGATGGTAATTGGTGTAAATGCTGTAGGTCCGGTCAATAACAGCCTTGAGCTGGGCCGTAACCCCCCAGAAATAGAGGGGAGAGGCAAATACCACTGCCTGGGCCTGCACCATTTTTTCAAGAATATTCGGGATGTCATCCTTTTGAATACAACCGATTTCATCAGGTTTTTCTTTGCATTTGGCACACCCCAGGCAGCCCTTTAGCTTTTTAGAAGCCAGGTAAATGGATTCCACTTCATGACCCAGGGTAGAAAATTCTTCTTCTACCCAGCCCAGTACCTTTGCTGTATTTCCCTTTTTTCTGGCACTTCCTTGTAATAAAATAATTTTCATTGTAACCTCCTGTTAATTTTTATATCAGATCTTTGTATCATTATAATGATTCTATTGGGAAATAAGAATTTGTCAAATAAATTGTTGTTTGCACCTATATTTTTCCTTTGAAATTATCAGGAATCAAAAGGTAAGAAGAGAAAGGATTAGACATGCTTCGGATTTTCAGCGATGAGATATTAAATCCTAAAAATTTTGTGGTCACTCTGGAATTGGTGCCAGGACGGGAATCAGGAGGCAGGAGTGTTGATACTCTAAAGGGTATTGCCCGGGATGCCTTTGCAGATGGCAGGATTTCAGCAGTTTCCATTACGGACAATCCAGGGGGGAATCCTTCCCTGAGTCCTGATGTCCTGGGCTATGAGATTTTTAAATGCGGATTGGATGTAATTATCCATTTTGCCTGCAGAGATCTGAACCGGGTGGGTATGGAAAGCCGGGCCCTTCAACTGGCCAGTATGGGGATGAAGAATATTCTGGCCCTTACCGGGGATTATTCAGGAAAAGGATTTGGGGGTCAGGGGAAACCAGTTTTTGATTTTGATTCCGTAATTTTGACTACCATGTTCAAGTCCCTTAACCAGAAGCTTTTAAAGTCAGGAGACCCTGATGGTTTTTTTAGTGGATGTGCTGTGTCCCCTTTTAAAACCACAGAAGCTGAAACCCATGCCCAGTACGGAAAATTGGATAAAAAACTTGGTGCAGGTGCCTCCTTTGTGGTGACTCAACTGGGATATGATGTGGAAAAATTCAGGGAATTGATAAGTGTTTTGTTTCAAAAGGGAATGAAACCACCGGTGATGGGTTCTGTTTATCTGTTAAGCCCCAGGTCAGCCAGGGCAATGAACCGGGGACGGGTCCCAGGGGCCTATGTGCCTGATGCGCTTTTTAAACAGGTGATCAAAGAGTGGGGCATAATACGCTCTGGATTAAAAATCGCCATTGATAGAGCTGCCAGGCTTGGGGTAATTTTAAAGGGGCTTGGCTACAGAGGAATCCACATCGGAGGCATACACAAGAGTTTTAAAACTGTTGAAGCAATCCTTGACCGAATGGATGAGATTGAGGATTCCTGGGAAGATTTTCTGGATGAGTTCAACCTGGGCAGGACCAAAAGCTGTTATTATCTTTTCAATTCCCCTGTTTCAGAAAAAAAATTGCCTGTACCTGCAATGATAAAAGAAAAAATTACAGAACATTATCCCCATGCAGTATTGAGAACCGCCCATAATTTATTTTTTGATAAAAAAGCAGGATTTGCGCCATTTTATCGTAAATTGGCAGATATGCTGGAGAAAAATAACAAGGCCTGGCTACTGAAACTGATACTTGAAGATCCATTGAAAAAAACAATGCTATCCTGTCAGAGTTGCGGGGATTGTGCCATTCAGCATCTTGCCTTTCAATGCCCGGAGTCAGGCTGTCCTAAACATACCCGCAACGGTGCCTGTGGTGGAAGCCGGGATGGCTGGTGTGAGGTAAATCCTGATAGAAAATGTGTCTGGGTTCGGGCCTATACCCGGTTGAAACATTGTGGCTTAGCCCTTACCCTGGGTCGGGATTTTGTCCCCCCGCGAATGTGGGAGTTGAACAAGACTTCTTCCTGGATTAATTTCCATCTGGAAAAAGATCATCAAAAGGAAAACTCCCAGGCTTTTCAGGTTAAAACAATTCCCCCTGTTTAAAACCATTTTTTGATGTTTTGGCTTTTTCCGCCGGGACCAGTCCCTGCAGAACTCTTTCTGGGGAAGTTTGTCATAGCTTACTTTATATGTATGGTCTGGAGACTGGGTAACTTTCAGAGGCAGGTTAAATAAAAGTACTTTTTCCTGGGCTGTTATAACGGGAAATCCATAATGGGAATTTTTATGTTTCAAAGGGCCCTTGGCTTCCATACGTTCCAGAACAAAGTTGATGTGCCGGACAAGCCGCTTTTGCATTACCTGGTGGGCGGAATCAACGATGGTTTTTGTCATGGCTGAAATGACAGGTCCAAGGCTTGGGTCCATTTCATACCCCACGGAGTTTCTGCCCATTGCCATTGCCGCGGCCATGGTGGTGCCGGTACCCAGAAATGGGTCCAGCACCTGGTCTCCCTTGACAGAATACATGTTGATCAGGCGCAGGGCCAGCTCAAGGGGATAGGCTGCACTTCTTTTCCGGGCTGTTTTATCCGCCAGGGACTGGACTGTCCCTTTGATATCAAACCAGACATCTGAAAACCAGGCATTGCGTTCTTCCCAGAACAGAGCGCTTTGCCTGCGGTTTATTTTGTCAGCCTCTCTGGTAAATTCCCTTTTGCCGCCTTTTCTAAGAATCAGGACATATTCGTGTTCCAGGGTGACATAGGCTCCGGCAGGCAGCATGCCTGATCCCATGAATTTATTGGGGGCATTGGTCTGTTTCCGCCACAGGATACATGGCAGGTTGGAAAATCCAATTTTCTGGGTGGAGGTAAGAATTCTGGCATGGTTTGTATAAAGGGAAAAATTTTCCTTTATGGTCCTTGTGGCATCCCCGATATTGATGCAGGCAAATCCGCCGGGTTTCAATACCCGGTAACACTCTTCCCAGATGGAATCCAACACCTGGTGCATGGCCTCAAAGGCGCCGTTTCCGTTTCCTTTTGCCAGCAGCTTTTTTATGTTCGGCTGTAAAGAGGCAAATATCTCATCCCACATTTCTATCATGGGATATGGAGGGGAAGTGACGACAAGGTCAATACTCTGGTCTGCCAGATCTTTCATGGACCTTGAATCGTGGATTATTGGTTTGTGTATTGTTTCCAAAGAAAGATTATTCCTTCCAGCCAAAGGTTTTTTTAACAGCTTTTTTCCATCCCTGGTAAAGGGACTTGCGTTTCAGGTCATCCATGTCTGGTTCCCAGGTGGAATGGACATGCCAATTTTCTTTTAACGCATCTGTATCCGGCCAGAAACCAACGGCCAGTCCTGCGGCATAGGCAGCTCCCAGGGCAGTGGTTTCCGCCACCCTTGGACGGGTGACAGCCACATTGAGAATATCTGCCTGGAATTGCATCAGGGTGTTGTTGGTCACCATGCCGCCATCCACCCTCAGGGATTTCAGGTCAATGCCTTCCCCCAGGTCAAGGTTGATGGCTTCCACAATGTCTTTTGTCTGGAAAGCGCTGGCTTCCAGAACAGCCCTGGCAATGTGGCCCTTGTTGGCAAACTGGGTGAGCCCGGCAATGATACCCCTGGCATCGGATCGCCAATAGGGTGCAAACAGGCCGGAAAATGCAGGAACACAATATACATCTCCATTATCTTCCACAGTGTTGGCCAGGGTCTCAATCTCCGGCGCAGAAGAGACAAGCCCAAGATTATCCCTTACCCACTGGACCAGGGCCCCGGCATAGGCAATGGACCCTTCAAGGGCGTAGACAGCATCCTGGCTGCCTATCTGGTAACCCACAGTGGTGAGAAGACCCTGGTCGGAGAATTTAATGGTGCTGCCCGTGTTAAACAGGAGAAAACAACCTGTTCCATAGGTGTTTTTGGCTTCTCCGGGTTCGAAACAGGTCTGGCCGAACAGGGCGGCCTGCTGGTCTCCCAGGGCGCCACCCACTGTTATTTCTGTTTTAAAAGGGCCTTCAAGGGTTGTTTTCCCAAATGCCGTGGCATGGGATGAAGGAATGATCTCAGGCAAACAGCTTCTGGGGATACCCATGATCTTTAAGATCTTTTCATCCCAGTCCAGGGTATTAAGGTCCATGAGCAGAGTGCGGGAGGCATTGGTCACGTCAGTGACATGATTGCCTTTGCCTGGTCCGCCCGTAAGGTTCCAGATGATCCAGGAATCCATGGTGCCGAAAATGGCATCCCCTTTATCCACTGCTTTCCTGACTTCAGATACATGGTCTATCATCCATTTGATTTTAGGCCCTGAAAAATAGGTGGCCGTGGGAAGTCCGGTTTTGGACCTGAAACAATCTTTCCCATGGACCTTGTCAAGATCCCTGCATATTTCATGGGAGCGGGCACATTGCCAGACAATGGCATTGTACAGGGGTTTTCCCGTGTGCCTGTCCCAGGCCATGACTGTTTCCCGCTGGTTGGTCACCCCAACGGCAGCAAGGTCGTTGCCTGAAAGCCCTGTTTTTTCCAGGGCCTGCCCGATTACGGCCTGGGTGTTTTTCCAGATCTGATTGCCGTCATGCTCAACCCAGCCGGGTTTTTCACAAATCTGGTCATGCTCCATCTGGCTTAGACCAATAATGGACCCGTTTTTGTCAAATATAATAAACCTGGTACTGGTGGTACCCTGATCCAAAGCTCCTAGATATGCCGCCATAAAGAACCTCTACATTTAAAGATTTTTATTGTTAATAATAAGATTGATCCGGATCAAATCGTCAAAATCGTTTAAAGATAAGGTCATCCAGCCTATAGTGTCAATATTTATCTTTGTAAATTTGCAGATAGTTCCATTTACAATTATTTTGGGGTATATGGGAATTGTAAAAGAATTTCCTATAATTGAAGTTGAAATTTGAAAAAATCCCGGTATTCATCTTCCCTGTGGCTGACATAGAGGATTGTGCTGAGGCCTTCTCCGGCTACCTGTTCAAGGAAATTCAGCACAGCCTTTCGGTTTAATTCATCCAGCCCCTGGGTGGGTTCATCCAGAATCAGCAGCTTGGGCACCTTGATCAGGGCCCGGGCAATGAGGACCAGACGCTGGTCTGCATAGCTGAGTTGTCTGAAGGGAGTCAGGGCTTCCCGTGTCAGTCCTGTGCGTGCCAGCCATTTCGTTGCCTTTTCCTCGTCCTGGCGGGTGTGTGTCCGGTAAAGACCTATGGAGTCAAACAATCCTGAGATAATGCAGTTCAGTGCATTGCCCGGCACATAATAGTTTCTATGGAGGTCCGGGCTGACAATGCCCATGTTTGTTTTAAGTTCCCATATGGATTCTCCTGTGCCCCTCTGGATACCGAATATTCGCAAATCGTTTTGATAGCAGGCTGGATGGTCTCCAATAATTACCTGGAGCAGAGTGGATTTTCCGCACCCGTTGGGGCCTGTGATCAGGGTGTGATCTCCGGTAAGGACTTTAAGGTCAAGTCCGGTGAACACGGTCTTGTCCCCATAACCAGCAAAACCATTTTTAAGCCGGACCAGTTCTTTTTTTGTTCCGGTGGTTTTTTCAATGGCCGGGTGTGATCCTATTTTGTCATTGGTTTTGTCTGTTATGTTCTTTTCCTGGATTAATTCCCTTGCCGATGCCTTGAAATCCGGGGCTCCCTTGACCAGCTTTTTTTTCAGGATATCCAGGACCTGGGCCCTGGGCCCCATAAGTTCCAGACGCCCCCTGGCAAATTGTCCTACATGGGTGCACCAATAAGGGATATCTTCGCTGTTATGTACGGTGATAATCAGCTGGATCCCTCTTTGGTGAAGCAGGTCCAGGGCCTTGTTCAATTCATCACAGCTGGGGGGGTCCAGGCCTTCATAGGGGGTTTGTACGGCCAGACAGGAGATTCCTTTTGTGATCTGGGCCAGGAGCATCAGCTTTCTGGACTGCCCAGTGCTTAACTGTCTGTATCCCTTGTTCATGGAAGCATCCATGGCAAAGGATTTGATCAAGTCTGCATGGCTCTGGGGATTCTTAAGGAATGATCCGGCCAGGGTGCCGGGATCAATTTTGTCCAGAAAGTCTGTATCATCTTTTTTCAATTCAGCTTCGAAAATATCCTGCTGGCGGCAAAAGGAAACAATGCCCATGTTTTTGGGCAGGTCAAGGCGGTCTGCCAGGACTTCTGAGGTTTCCCCGGCCAGAAGGCTGAAAAAGGTGTCAATGCCGGATCGGTTTGTTCCCACAAGGCACCAGGCTTCTTTGGGCCTGGCAATAAGATAATCAATGAAAAGGTCCTGGGACCTGGCGTTTTTAATTTCCATGGCTGGTATTGAAACAGGTTGGGGCTGGTTAGGCAAGGGAAATAAGTCTGGAGACCAACTCATGCATTACCGGCATTGAATATGGTTTTTCTAAAATAGCATCAAAGCCTTTGTCTTCAAGGAGCCAGGGTGTTCCGGACATCCCGATAACCGGGGTTGATTTTTTTATTTGATTCCTTAGATAATCAAGAACCTGATTACCTGAAATACCCGGCATCTTTATATCGGTTATAATTAAACCATATTCATTTTCTTTTATTTTAGAGATCCCCTCCTGGTCATTGGTTGCTGTATCAACTTCATAGCCTTTTCTTTCCAGGCAGGCTTTTAATAGCCGAAGGATGGCTGTTTCATCATCAATTACAAGTATGGGATTTGCTGTCGGGCAAGTTTTCATTTATGATTCCGAGCTTCTTATCTTTATTCCTAACTATGGATCTTTATTCTTGCCCAAAACCGGTTATAGATCAAGAAATTTAAAAGACAAAAAAACAACAGGTTTTCACCAGGTAAAAACTGGTATTAATCACCTTACAATACCCAGATGCCCAAGGCAAATTGATTTTCAGGAAAATTTCATTGGAGATCTCCTTTAAATTGAATCCCATGTCTTGACGAAGACAACTTAAACATGAGATTATGGCATGTTTTTTAAGCTTAATATCAATAAGTTAATTGGATCTGCCATGGTAATTGCCAGAAAAAAAATATATGTGGATGATGTGGTCTCAAGGACCACAGATACCTATGTGGATATCATTGAAAAAAAATTTGGGAAGAAAGTGAAGTTTGAACAGATTAAGTCCTTTGATTTGAGAACATCCTTTGGTCTGACAGACAATGAGTTTCATTATTTTTTTGATCTAATCCACCAGTCAGACCGCCTTCTGGGCTTTGAACCTGTGGAAGGGGCTGTTAAGGCCATGGTAAACTGGGCTGAAGCCGGCCATTGTATTGATATTGTCACGGGCCGACCAACTTCGGCCCTGGAAGTGTCCCTGGAATGGCTGGAAAAACACGGAGTCCCTTTTGATTCCTTTACCATGGTGGATAAGTATAACAGGCCTGGGAATGATCCTGGTATTGCTATTTCAAAACAGGAGCTGACCAGGCGGACCTATGACTTGGCGGTTGAAGATTCCCTGGAAATGGCCATTTTCCTTGCCCAGACCATGGATGTGTTTGTGGCCCTGTATGACCGTCCCTGGAATGCCCGGTCAAAGGATCATGAAAAGGTGAAGAGGTGTTCATCCTGGCAGGAAATCCAGAAACAGGTTGAATGAGTTCATAGGGATGAGGACGCTTACTATGCAACTCCTTATCCAACTTCCTTACCAGTTTTCAGGCATAAGAGAGATTAATGCCCAGATTCCAAAGAGCATAAGAACCGTGCCGGATGCCTTGTTGATAAATTTCTGGAATCTGGTGGTAAGCTTCTGTCCCAGCAGACCAACACCAGAGGCCAGAATCAGCCACCAGACGCAGGAACCTGTGAATACACCAATTACAAGGGTTAGGGCACTAGGGTAGTCTTTGCCAGAAGCCCCCAGGCCCAGGCCTGCAAAAATGGCCATAAAGGCCATAATGGTCATGGGATTGGTCAGGGTCAGGAATAAAGCGGAGAAATAGGAGAATAAATACCCTTTAAAAATGGGTTCCTGTTTTTTTTCTGATGCAGGCCGTTTCAGGGTGGAAAGGCCAAGGCCGCACAGGAACAAGCCTCCAATAAAGAGAATCCAGGTTTGATATTTAAAAAGCAGTCCGGAAATAAAGGCAAGGCCAAATCCAGCCACACAGCCGTAAAAGGCATCTGCAGTGGCAGCGCCGAGACCTGTTGCAAGCCCTGCCCCAACACCGTGGCTCAGGCTTCTTTGAATGGTTAAAATTCCCATGGGGCCTACTGGTGCTGCAATGGAAAAGCCTATCACCATGCCTTTGATAAAATAATGGTATTCCATATGTTTTTCCTGTTAATGTTAAGGTCGCCTATCCGTTCAATGGGGTATAGTTTACCTGATTGGTAATAGGTAAGTACATGGCAGATTATAGTTATTTGCTGGTAAAAAACGTAAAAATAAAGGAAAATTTCCCATGAACCTTAAAATTGAAAAGCTGCTGGACAGCATTGGCAAAGATATTGTTCTGGAGCTCTTTAAAAATGCAAGAATTTCCTTCAGCGCCCTGGGACGGGTTGTGGGTTTGTCCACCCCGGCAGTGACCGAACGGGTGCGGAAAATGGAAGAGGTCGGTATCATCAAAGGATACCATGCTGCCATTAATGGAAATTTGCTGGGAAAATCTGTCATTGCCTTTATACATTTGAACACCCCTGCATCCTTCTATGACAGGGTTAAAGTTCAGGCAAAGCAGCTGTCCCAGGTGCTGGAATGCCACCATATAAGCGGAGAAGATTCATTTCTCCTTAAAGTCATGGTAGCCTCCGTAGGTGATCTTGAACCTCTGGTGGCTCTGTTCAGCCCTTTTGGCCGCACCAGGACCACCATTGTTTTATCTTCTTCAAAGGAGAACAAGCCCCTGCCTTTATAATCGAAAAGGTCCATTATCCACTGCTCTTTTGACTGGTATTGATCCAATGTTATTTATCAGATGTTGTTGGCCGGGTGTTATTTTCCAAAAAAACTGGTATCTTTCGAAAAGAACAGGTATATATCAAATTTTAAATAAAATAGTCCAATTGTTTCAGGAGGATAGGAAAATGAAAAAACTAGGTTTGGTAGGCTGGCGGGGAATGGTGGGTTCTGTACTCATGGAAAGAATGATGGCGGAAAATGATTTTCAGAAAGTCACCCCTATTTTCTTTACCACATCCCAGGCCGGTCTTAAGGCGCCGGATGTGGGTGTGAATGCCCCGGCCCTGATTGATGCCCATGATCTGGATGCTCTCATGGAGATGGATATTATTCTCTCCTGCCAGGGCGGATCATATACCGAGGCAATTCATCCAAAACTTGAAAAAAATAATTGGAAAGGATACTGGATTGATGCGGCATCTACCCTGAGAATGGATGAATCCAGCATCATTGTCCTAGACCCTGTAAACCAGATTGTCATTGAAGAGG
>NBML01000013.1 GCA_002085465.1 Desulfobacteraceae bacterium 4572_89
AAAGACCACAGTGAGGATGAATACATTGAAAAGTCAAGTCTGTATGAGCGGGCTGTCCTGTTCGGCAATATACTTGCCTGCATTTAATACAGGGCCCTCACCGCTGGTTTTAGTCGGTTTTCAGCACGGACAGGAATGCAGACTGGGGGATTTCAACTGATCCCACCATTTTCATTCGTTTTTTGCCTTTTTTCTGTTTTTCCAGGAGTTTGCGCTTTCTGGAAATATCCCCGCCATAGCATTTGGCAGTAACATCTTTTCGAAAGGCGGAAATGGTTTCCCTTGCGATAATTTTACCGCCAATGGCTGCCTGAATGGGAATTTTAAACTGCTGCCTTGGGATCTCTTCCCGTAATTTTTTACAAGCTGCCCTGCCCCTTGCCTCGGCCTTGTCCCGGTGAATTAGCTGGGACAGGGCATCCACCCTTTCACTGTTGATGAGGAAATCAAGCTTTACCAGGTCGGTCTCCTGGTACCCGGCAATTTCATAGTCAAAGGACCCATATCCCTGGGTCACGCTTTTTAGCCGGTCATAGAATTCATACACCACTTCTGCCAGGGGCAGTTCAAATTTCATTTCCATTCGGTTGGAGGTCAGGTATTGGTAGTTTGTGCTTACGCCCCTGAACTCATGGCAAACCTGCATGACATTGCCCATGTACTTGTCCGGCACGATTATGGAGGCATTGATAAAGGGCTCCCGGGTCAGGGTAATCTCGGCTGGATCTGGATAGGCTGTAGGGTTATCAATGATTTTAACTGTCCCGTCAGTGTAAGTGATCTCATACTGAACCGAGGGAGAGGTAAGTATCAGGGAGATATTATATTCCCTTTCCAGCCGTTCCTGGACAACTTCCAGATGCAGCAGTCCCAGAAAACCACATCGATAGCCAAAACCCAGGGCCACGGAACTGTCTTTCTCATAAATCAGTGCCGCATCGTTGAGCTTGAGTTTTTCCAGGGCATCGGAAAGTTCTTCATAATCATCCGATGCCACGGGATACATGGAAGAAAACACCACAGATGTTGGCTCCCGGAATCCGCCCATGGCTTCATCGCATCTAAGATTTGGCATGGTAACGGTATCACCGATCTTTACATCAGAAATATTTTTAATGCCCGCTATAAAATAACCCACCTGCCCTGCCACCAGCTGATCCTGGGGATTTCTCACAATCTGGAACAGCCCGACTTCTTCCACTTTGTACTGGGAATTATTGGACATGAACTGAATTTTATCCCCTTTTTTGACTTTGCCATCAAAGATCCGGAAATGCACAATGGTTCCCCTAAAGGCATCATAATGGGAATCAAAGATCAGGGCCTTGAAATTTCCAGTGTCTTCCGACACAGGGCCTGGGATACCGTCCACTACTGCCTGGAATATTTTGTCCACGCCTATACCTGACTTGGCCGATACCAGGAGGGCATCATCGGAATCCAGCCCCAGATCTTCTTCAATCTGGTCTTTGGCCCAATCGATCTGGGCCGAAGGAAGATCAATCTTATTGACCACGGGTATGATCTCAAGGTCATGTTCCATGGCAAGATATAAATTGGCAAGGGTCTGGGCCTCAACTCCCTGGCTTGCATCCACAAGAATCAAGGCGCCTTCACAGGAGGCAAGGGCACGGGAAACCTCATAGGAAAAATCCACATGACCGGGCGTATCAATAAGGTTTAGCAGGTACTCTGTGCCGTCCGGGGAAGTATAGGGAAGGGAAACGGTCTGGGATTTGATGGTAATCCCCCTTTCCCGTTCAATATCCATGGAATCCAGAATCTGATCTTTCATATCCCGGTCGGAAATAATCCCGGATAATTGGATCAGGCGATCGGACAGGGTTGACTTCCCATGGTCAATGTGGGCAATTATACTAAAATTTCTAATATTTTTTTTATCTAACTTCAATTGAGCTCCAAACTATCCAAACTAAGAGTTGACAAATATCTACTATCTCGCTAAATTTTGTTTTTATGTATTGATCAGTATATTTATCAATAGAAGCTAAAATAGTCAAGATAAGCTCATGTAACATAAATCATTTCCAGGAGATAAAAACATGTCGGGCTCCATTCTGATTGTCGATGATGATACTGCGATCAAAGATTCTGTAGAAGAATATCTCAAAATCCTCTCCTATGATGTTAAAAGTGCGTTAAATGCCAAAAAAGCTTTGTCCATTCTGGAAACATTTAATGCCGATGTAGTAATTACAGACATAATGATGCAGGGTATGGATGGTCTTGAGCTCACCAAAATAATCAAGGCAAAATACGATATTGATGTCATGGTCATGACCGGTTTCAGTGCTGATTACTCCTATGAAGAAGCAGTAAAGGCCGGTGCCAGTGATTTTATTTTTAAGCCTTTCAGGTTTGAGGAACTGGACCTGAGAATCAAACGGGTGCTCCGGGAGTCTGAAACAAAGAAAGAACGTGCAAAACTGCTCAATGAAATGGAAAAACTCGCCATTACAGATGCCCTGACAGGTCTTTATAACTCCCGGCAGTTTTTCCGGCAGATTAAACAGGAAATCAAACGTTATGCCAGATATTCCAGACCTTTATCCCTGCTGATCCTGGATATTGATTTTTTCAAAAACTACAATGATACCTGGGGCCATCTTGAAGGGGACAAAGTCTTGATGCAGATCGGCAGGATTATCAGTTCCTGCATGCGTTCCATGGACTCAGCCTATCGATACGGTGGAGAAGAGTTTGCCATCATCCTGCCTGAGACAGGCATTAAAAAGGCCTGCGTGGTAGGTGCCAGAATAAAAGATAAAATTGCTGCTGAAATCTTTAAACCGGAAGATGGTAAAAAAGTTTCCGTCACGGTGAGCCTCGGGGCAAGTGAAGTCCTCAAGGAAGAAGACTTCACTGCCTTTATCAAACGCACAGACAAAGCATTGTACAAATCCAAGGAAACAGGACGTAATAAATTAACCTTTTCCTGACTTTTACCTTTTCACAACCTGTTACTTCATAATTTATTATTTCATATTCTTGATCCGCTCCAGGTTGGTCTGAAGTTTTTCATTTTTTTCTTCCAGTTCTGCATGCTGGGCTTTTACTTTTGCAATGACCTTTTCAGGAGCTTTATCAAGAAAGCTTTCATTGTTCAGTCTTTTTTGTACGCCCAAAAGCTCTTTTGTATTTTTCTCCAAATCCTTTTCCAGCCGTTTGATTTCCTTTTCAAAATCAATCACCCCTTCCAGGGAAACAAAACAGGTTGTATTACCGGTTACAGATGTTGCAGATGAACTGGGAAGATTTTCAGCATCACAGAAATAAAAGCTTTCCAGGGAAGCCAGGTTCACTATGACGGTTTTATTTTCCGCGATAATGATCTTTTCCTTTTCATCCTCTGTATTGGCAAGCACCTTAATCTTCATTGAGGGCTGGATATTCATCTCACTCCTGATATTCCGGATATCCGAGATAAGCCCAAACACAAATCCCATGTTCTTTTCAATTTTCTCATTCCGATTGTTCCCATAGACTGTTTCGTCATAGGGGAAGGCAGCGTTCATAACAGATCCACTGGTGGCTGGCAGGATATTGTAAATTTCCTCGGTCACAAAGGGCATAAAAGGATGAAGCATGACGATGATATCTTCCAGCACCCTGGACAATACACTTCTGGCTGTATCCCTGCGCTGAACCCCCTCTTTTTCATAGAGGGCGGGCTTGGCCATTTCAAGGAACCAGTCGCAGAATTCATGCCAGACAAACTGATATGCTGCGGAAGCAGCCTCATTAAATCTATAATTTTCAATGCCCTCTTTTACGGCAAGGGCAGTGGCCGCTGACCTGGACAGAATCCATTTTTCAGCCAGAGATAATTTGTTTTGATCAATGACAGTATCCTTCTGGGTGATGTGCATGAGGGCAAATCTTGAGGCATTCCAGAGTTTATTCACAAAATTCCGGTATCCTTCCACCCTGGATTCAGACATCTTCACATCCCTTCCCTGGGCGGCAAAGGCTGCCAGGGTAAATCTAAAGGCATCTGCCCCGTATTCATCAATCACCTTTAAGGGATCAATGACATTGCCCTTGGACTTGCTCATCTTCTTTCCATGTTCATCCCTGACCAGGGCATGGATATAAACATCATCAAAGGGGACCTCATCATCCATAAAATGGATGCCCATCATCATCATCCGGGCAACCCAGAAAAACAGAATATCAAAACCCGTGACCAGAACATTGGTGGGGTAGAATGTTTTTAAAAGGTCTGTGTTTTCAGGCCATCCCATGGTTGAAAAAGGCCAGAGCGCGCTGGAAAACCAGGTATCCAGTACATCGGTTTCCTGAACTATTTCCTTTGAACCGCAGGTGGGACATTCTGTGGGATCTGTTTCCTCCACAATGACTGCCCTGCATTCCGGGCACTTCCACACCGGAATTCTGTGTCCCCACCATATCTGGCGGGAAATACACCAGTCCCGGATATTATCCATCCACTCAAAATAGGTTTTGGACCAGATATCAGGAATGATTTTTGTACGGCCGCTGCGGACAGCTTCAGATGCTTTTTCAGCAAGGGGAGCTACCTTTACAAACCATTGCTTGGAAATGGATGGTTCCACATCGGTGTGGCATCGATAACAATTGCCCACACTGTGTTTTATGGAAACCTTTTTTTCCAGTAAACCCAGTTCAATCAGTTCTTCCACTGCCTGTTTTCTGCATTCTGCCCTGTCCAGCCCGGCAAATTTTCCAGCAGTTTCCAGCATACACCCGTCATCGCCAATCACCTTAAGCTTGGCAAGTCCATGTTTTTCTCCCAGATTAAAATCATTGGGATCATGGGCCGGGGTGACTTTCAGGGCGCCGGTGCCAAATTCAGTATCCACATATTCGTCCCGGATAATGGGGATGGTTCTGTCCGTAAGGGGCAGGACAACTTCCGTCTCAACAAGATCCTTAAAACGAAGGTCGTCAGGGTTCACAGCCAGGGCTGTATCCCCGAACATTGTTTCAGGCCGGGTTGTGGCGACTATGAGACCTTTTTTTTGATCCTTATTCTTATGACCCTTACTTTTCTGGTCCTTGTTTTTTGAGTCCTTGTTTTTTGAGTCCGTAAAGGGATAACGGATATAATAGAGATAGGAATCTTTTTCCTCGTATTCAACTTCAAGATCTGCCAGGGCTGTTTTGCACCGGGGACACCAGTTAATGATATACTGGCCCTCGTAGATCAAGCCTTCCTTGTAAAGCCTGACAAAAACCTTGCGGACCGCTTCGGAAAGCCCTTCATCCATGGTAAACCGTTCCCGGTCCCAATCACAGGATGCGCCCAGGCGTTTAAGCTGGTTAATGATTGCTCCGCCTGATTTTTCACGCCATTTCCAAACCTGTTCTATGAATTCTTCCCTGCCCAGCTGATCCCTTGTCCGGCCCTGGGCAGCCAGGTCCCTTTCCACCACATTCTGGGTGGCAATTCCTGCATGATCTGTTCCCGGCATCCACAGAACATTGTATCCAAGAAGGCGCCTGTACCGGCACATGATATCCTGAATCACATTATTCAGGGCATGACCCATGTGCAGTACGCCAGTGACATTTGGCGGCGGTATAACAATGGAAAAAGCTTTTTTATCACTTTTATCTTTTGCCTTGAAAAATCCGTTATCAAGCCAGTATTTATACCATTTTTCTTCAATACCCTTTGGCTCATACCCTTTGTCCAGAGAATCCGAACCCATATTTTCACTCCTCAAACCCATATTAATGAAAAAGGGGATTATTTGATAAATCCCCAAAACCTTTTACATAAATTATTTTACCTGAACTCAGGTATTTCCGATTTCATCAAGATCTTTTTGCAAACGAGCTTTAAGATCTACAACCTCTTTTTCAATTACTCTTTCCATGACTTCAAAAAGAATTTTTTCAATTTTTTCTGCAAATTTCTTTTCAATCACCCTCTCAAGGGCGGCATCAACCTGTTCCTGACTGATGGAGGAATCACCCATCAGCACTGATTCCATATCCAGATCATTATCATCGGGCTCTTCTGCCTGAACTTCATCTGCCTGAACTTCATCTGTATTGGTGTGGATATCTGTGAGTTCAATTATTTCCTGGTCTAATGTATCATGATCTAATGTATCATGATCTAAGGCATCATGATCTAAGGCATCCTGACCTTGCACATCCTGTTCAGAAACATTTAAAAAATCATCATCAACCACCTGTGTTAATTCGATAATCTCGTCTTCCTGTTCTAGATCATTACCCATAAATCCCTCACTTTTGTCCTTATATAGCAGCACAAGCACATATCCATGGACAAAAAAAATATCAAAGTGCAAAGAAAGTGTCAACAGATTAAAACTTGACGGACCAAAGCTCGATAAAAGAGAATATCCATTGTATTTTATTCTGGATTCACATATTTAATAAAAATACGTCCGCATAAAATTAAGGGAACAAAATACAATATGCAAAAATTTCTGATCCCAAAAGAAAATATAAATGGCACAAAGGCGGTAATCAAAGGCCAGGATGCCAGACATATATACAGGGTCCTCAGACTCAAAACAGGCAATTCCATCCATCTAACCAATGGGGATGGAGTGGATTATGAAGGTGATATCCTTACTGCTGGCCCTGCACTGATTGAAATACACCTGAATTCTCAGCATCCTTCAACTACAGAGTCAAAACTTAATTTGACTGTATGCTGTGGGATGCTTAAAGATAAAAAAATGGATCTTGTGATTAAACACTTAACCCAGCTTGGCATCAATGAATGGATTCCTTTTTTCTGTGAGCGGGCCATTCCCACTCCAGACTCCAAGCGATTGCAAAAAAGAATCCAGCGCTGGGAAACCATTGCCAGGGAATCAATAAAACAATGCAGAAGAAGCTGCTTTGTATCCATCCAGGAACCCAGAAGTTTCCAGGAAATCCTTGATCTGTCAGAAAATTTCAACCAGAGATTAGCCTTCTGGGAAAAATCAAACCATCCTTTGACTCAGTTAGCTCCAGCTCATTCAAACAGCAAAACAATTATTTTAATCGGACCTGAAGGCGGGTTCACAGATCCGGAAATAAAACTGACAGAATCAAAAGGATTTAAGGCCTATTCCCTTGGGCCGAGAATCCTGAGGGCAGAAACCGCTGCAATATGTGCCACCACTTTAATCCAGCATATTCTTGGGGATATATGATAAATTTAGTCTGGCATGCATTTTTTTCTTGACTTAATTTTTCAAAAAACATATAAAGCCTCCTGTTGTCCGAGCCCAGGTAGCTCAGTCGGTAGAGCAGGGGACTGAAAATCCCCGTGTCAGCAGTTCAATTCTGTTCCTGGGCACCAGATTTAAAAGGCCTTTCAGTGATTTTCATTGAAAGGCCTTTTTCTTTTTATTTTCAAACAATATTTTCAGGAGATTCCATCTCTATGCTATTGTTTTTAATGCTTTGCTTATTTCCTGCCAGATGCCGCCGCATTTTATCTTTGTGTTTTCGGATTTGCAGTTTAACATTATCGGATAGTGCATCAATGGCTGAATACATATTATTTTCAGTTTCTTCTTTTGCATAAATTTTTATCTTGTCACAGGTAAGATTTATATCGACAATATTGCGTAATTTTTCTACAGACAAAACAATATATGCGTCTGCAGGATTATCAAGCATCTTGTCCAGTTTATCAAATTTTTCATGAATGTGGGTTTTTAGAGCATCTGATGAGTCGATGTTTTTGAAGGTGAGAGCTATTTGCATAAAAATCCTCCATATAAAGGTGAATAGTTAATTTTTACCCTATCATATACTCATACCCATATCAATCACTGCAATAGATATGAATGTTTTTAATTTGCTGGATAATCTCACTACCTTCATTACAAAAATGAAGGGCCCGTGTATGAAGCGGACCCTTCAAGTAAAGGAACTATAATCTGTAAGAACAGTGGAGGTGCCCCAAAATGAAGAATAAAGGACTCTGTTTTTACGTCATTGAAATTTAATACAACATGAAATAACAAATGTAAATCAGGGAAACCCTTAATTTTTGATAAAAAAACACCTAAACCGCAATCTAAAATTAATTAATCTCTTTTAATTATAGGGAAAGGTGTTTTCCAGGATTGTCAAATATACTGAATTGGAGTATAAATCTGCCCATGCCTGCATTATTTTCAAATAACATTTCCCAAAAGACCTTTTCTCCCCAGCCAGGTATAATTGCCCGCTATATAAAAATACTTGATATTGTTGATTCAGTTTTTTGTCAAACACCTGATCAGGATTATAAAAAAATGCCAAATCAGGATTTTGAACTGAAAAGTTTTAAAATCCCGTTTCTATCATCTGAAGAGCTTGTCATGGTCAATGGGTTCAGGGCGCTGAAAAAACAGGTTGAATGGCTTTGTGGAAGATTTGCAATAAAGAACCTTGTCAATGAGATACTCAGGCTGGATCTCAGCCTTATTGACATCCAGATTTCCTACCAGGAAAAAGGTGCGCCCTTTCTCATTCATCACCCTGATATCCCGATTTCACTTTCCCACAGTGGTGAATACACAGCAGTGGCCATCAGCCTGAATCCCCATATCACCCTGGGAATTGATATTGAAAAAATTGGAAAAATTCCAGATACATTTTTCATGAAAACTGCCTTTACCCGGGAAGAAATCCGCAGCATGGGAACAAGCGCCCGGGAGGTATGCCGTCACTGGACCCTTAAGGAAGCCTTTTTAAAATATATAAAAATGGGGTTTAATGAAAACCTTCACCAGGTGGAAATCATTGACAATGAAATCCTTCACAGGGGCAGGAGACAGGATCTCAGGTCCTGGTCCTGGTCTGTCGATGATCGATATATGATAAGTATTGTTGCAGACCCTGTTCAGGGATAAGCATAAAATCAGGTCTCTCTATCAGGAGCCGGGACAGGCACCTTGATCTTTCGCGGGTCTTTAATCTTTCCAGGCACCTTGATCTTTCCCGGAACCTTGATCCCAACCGGGTTCTCTGTTGTGTCAGACCTGAAAAAATGATCGGTCTGAAACATAAGCCTGCGCAACTCTTCATCTAATTTTTTTCGAAAAGCTTCACACTCTTCGTTGGATGCATCCTCTGGAATGTATAAAAGCCTGTCCCCATAGAGAAAAACAATTTTTGAAAAAGGTTTGGGAATAATGGACCTATCCCAGCTTCCAATCCGCCAGCTGCGATCGACATTCCACATTACCGGTATGATTGGAAGGCCGGTCCTTTTGGCCAGGATGATTATACCGATTTTAGAAATATAGGGAGGCCCGGTGGGAGCATCCACGACCAAACCACCACTGTGGCCTTTTCTAAAAAGGGCATTCATCTCTTTGAGTGCCTGGGATCCCCTCCGGGTGGAAGAGCCCCGGACCGGAATCCAGCCAAACCGTTTTGAAGCCTGAGCTGCCAGTTCACCATCATTGCTGGCACTGGCCATGACAACAAATTTCAAGTTCCGATAAAAATAACAAAGAAACATCAGCCCTCGGTGCCAGGATGCATATAACAATCCTTTTCCTTTATGGGCCTGGAGATAGCTGGTTTCTATTTCCCGGCCAAAGACCTGGACTCTACAGGTTAAAAACAAAAGCGTGGCTATAATTTTGCTGATCCATCCAAAAACCCAGCATAAAAAATATTTCCAGGTACTCATCTATTCAAATTCCTTATTCAGGTTTCTTATTCGTGATCAAAAATATATCCAACAGATCGCCGGCTCATAAAATAAATTGGTTTTTTGGGTTTTTTCTCAAAATACTTACGGAACCTGACAATAAAATTATCCACAGTTCTTGTTGTGGTATCACTGGAATACCCCCACCCGGCATTCAGAAGCATCTCCCGGGAAAGTGGTCTTCCCTTGTTGGCTATGAAAATTTTAAGAAGTGTAACTTCCTGTTCCGTAAGGATGATCTCACCTGCTGCACAATTGGCCTTAAAGGTGATAAAATCAATATGATTATTGCCAAATGTATAAGAGTCCCCCTTAAAAAGGGTATGGCCGATCTTTTTATTGTATTTGGGATCATTATACCAATCTTTTTTCTTAAGCAGTCTTGCAACCCGAAGCAGAAATTCTTCCAGGTCAAAGGGTTTTGACAAATAGTCATCAACACCGTAGCGCAATCCCTTGACTTTGTCCTTTGTATCCCCCCTTGCAGATAAAATCAGGACAGGAACTTTTTCATCTTCCTTGCGAATGGTTTTTAAAATGGAAAACCCATCAATCATGGGTAACATAATATCAAGAATAATCAGGTCTGGTTTCCAGGTCCTCCATTTTTCAAGCCCTTCAATGCCATCCCTGGCAATGGAAACCGCATATCCCTGTATGGACAGGTTCAGCTGGATCCCGTCGGCAATATGAGCCTCATCTTCTATGACCAGAATACGCTTTTTTTCAGCCGCTTCCATAATTTTTTCTCCCTGACGCTGGCAATGCTTGTCCTTGGTATGGTGATGGTAAACCTGGACCCTTTTCCTTTTCCCTCACTGAATACTGACACTCTCCAGCCATGGATCATGGCAATACTGGAAACAAGATAAAGACCCAGACCGGAACCTGTAACGCTGTTAACGTTCTCCCTCCCGGACTGGTAAAATTTGCGAAAAATCTTCTTTGCCTCCTGTTTGTCCACGCCAATACCATTGTCAATAAAATCAATGCTGATTTTCTGTAAAAAACTTCTAAAAACAATCTTCAATGTGGGGTTATCAGACTCGTTGTATTTGATGGCATTGGACACAATGTTCATGAGCAGCATCTCAAAAAGAAAAAGATTAACCGGATATTCAAACCGACCCTGGGAAGGGTTCTGGAGCTGGATATCACAACCCCGGAAGATGGAGGTGTTTTTATCACAAAAATTTCCAACTAGTTTAACCAGGCTGTCCTGGGTAACTTCTGATCCGAAATTCTGACTTTCAATCCTTGCAAGATTTAAAATCCGGTTGATATTATCGGTCAACCGGTTGATGTCTTTGAGCATGTTCTCACTGTATTTACGGATATCATCGGGTTCAAAGGGATGACGGATAAAAGTTTCAAGGTAAATCCGAAGGGAGGTTACAGGAGTTTTCAATTCATGGGTAAAATTATAGATAAAATTATGCTGAAGACGGAAAAGGTTTACGGTTTTCTGGTAATAAATAAACGCCAGAAGTATCCCGGCCAGGACCACGGTGAGCAAAAGGCTGAGCACCAGGATGGTCATTCCGGTCTTGGACGGAAACACAGACTGTGGATCAATATTGAATTTTAAGATAATGACTTCCAGGGCAGAAATGATCTCCATATAGAGGCTCACCGTGAGCACCAGAAAAGTGGCCAGGGCAAATATGGAACAGGCAAATATAAAAACAGGATGAAGATACCACCTGGAAGGATTTAAAATCTGCATGGTTTACTTATTATCCAATTGCTCAGGAAAAGTCATGGTTGTAAAAAATAATTTTTGATTCCCATCAGCCTTTTAAAGCATCGCAGATCAGATTCAGGTCACAGGCCGGTTTAACAAGGACCCTGTCCAATGTTACTCCCAGTGCCTGTATGGCTTTTGAGGGAATATAATCTGCAGAACCTGTATGCACAACAAATTTTATTTCAGGCCGAATTTTTTTGGCTTTCAGCATAAAAGAATTGCCGTCAATGCCTGGAAGGCGGATATCCACCACAGCATCATCAATGGGATGTTTTCTAACAATTTCCAGGGCTTGCTCACTGCTTTCAGCCTGGAAGACTTGAAATCCCTCGTCTTCCATGAATGCGGCAATGCTCTGCCTGATGCTTTTCTCATCATCAAGGATTAAAAACAATCTGGGTGCTTGAGACATCTAATATTTCCTTTAAATGCCTCCAAAGCCCGGGGTTGCAGACTTTGGAGGCTGGACATAGTTCTATATTTTTATTTTACAGCCTCAAGAAAAGCATTGAGCATTTCCTGGCCTTCAGCACCGAATTTTTTTTCGATAAGCTTTTTAACAACAGGTACGGCAACCTTTTTAAATTCTTCTTTTTCAGCAGCAGTCAGGGTGTTGACCTTCATGCTTTTTGCCAATTCTATAAGACCTCTGTCAGAGGCTTCAATAACACGTCCCATACCACGACCGGCAACAATGGCTGATTTAGCAGCATAGGAAACAACTTCTTTTTCACTGTCTGACAGACTGTTCCAGAAGTCCTGATTCATAACCCATACATAGGGAGCAAAAATATGCCCTGACAGGGTCAGATACTTCTGAACTTCCTGGAACTTTGCAAAGGCAATGATGGGGATGGGGTTCATCTGGCCGTCGGCAACACCTGTCTGAAGTGCTGTGTACACTTCTGACCAGGAAATGGCTGCGGGCTGGCCTCCCATTGCAGAGATAATAGCTTTATGGGTATCAAGACCCATGGTGCGAATTTTAACCCCGGCCATGTCAGCAGGGCTGTGGATGGGACGTTTGGAGTTGGTCAGATGAAAGAATCCACCTGAATCTCCAAAACCAAGGACATGGAGTCCTGTTTTTTTGTTGATATCCCCTCCCAGTTTTGCTCCAAACGGACCATCAAACACTTCATAAGTTTTACTGATATTGGTAAAGGCAAAGGGGATATCCAGGATTCCAATGAGGGGATAAACCGATGCAAACCCGCCCACAGAATGGATGCCTGCCTGAATGACGCCGGCTTTTACCTGCTGAAGTGCATCCTTGTCTTTACCCAGCTGCCCGCTGGGAAAAGTCTGAACCAATACGGAACCGTTGGTTCCTGCTTCAACAAGACTTTTAAATACAGTTGCCATGGCACCTGTGGGATTATCAAAGGGATCATCCTTGTTAAGGTGGTGCATTTTGATAGTTTTCGCTGCAATGGCTGTTCCTGTGATGCCTGCCACAGCAAAAAAAGCTACCATCAATAAAATTGTCAATTGTTTAAAATTTTTCATCTTACTCCTCCAAAATTTTTGGCAACAAGGTTGCCGTTAGTTTTTCATATCCCTTTGCCGGCAGATATCTAAATCATTCCAGCCGGGTCAGGAACTATTCACACAACATTAACTACATTATCAGTCTTGGGATAAACAGGGTCAGATCATCCCAGAACGCCACTAAAAAAAGCACAGCAACTTCCACCACCAGAAACGGGATCAAAGAATAACTGATCTTTTCTATTCTTTCTCCGGTGACCGATGACATCACAAACAGACAGGCACCCACAGGCGGTGTCATCAGGGAAATATTCAAAGCAAGAACAATCATGATACCGGCATGGACCGGATCCATTCCAATGGTTTTTGTCAAAGGACCCAGCACAGGGGCCAGAATAATCAGGGCAGCATTGATATCCATGAACATGCCCACAGCCAGAAGCAGGGAAAGGATCAATGCAATAATCACATTTGGATCACTGGACAGAAACAGGAAAAAGGCTGCAATTTTCTGGGGAATCTGCATAAAAGTCATCCACCAGCTTAAAATAGAGGCAGAGGCAATGATTAGAAATACGATGCCGGTAATTCTGGCTGTACGAATCAACATCTCCACAATATCATTAAAGGTCAGGGCCCTGTAGATGACAACGCTTATGAACAGGGCATAGAACACAGCAATGGCCGCAGCCTCCGTGGGTGTAACAATACCGAATAAAATTCCGCCAAGAATAATGCCGGGCATTAAAATGGCAAGAAAACTTGATTTAAATGCCCAGAAAATACGCAGCAGGCTGAATCTTTCATCGCTCTTGGGAAGATTCAGGCGTTTTCCCAAAAGGGCAATGACCCCCATGCATAAAGCACAGATCAAAAGCCCTGGAAGAATACCCGCTGCAAAAAGCCCTGCAATGGAAACACCCATTAGAGACCCATAGATAACCATAAGATTGGATGGGGGAATGGTGGGGCCGATAATGGAGCCCGCAACTGTTACTGCACAGGAAAAAGGCCGTGTATATCCTTTCTTGACCATGGCCGGAACCAGGGTGTTTCCAAAGGCGGCTGTATCAGCCACTGCAGCGCCGGTCATGCCGGCAAATAATACCGATGCAATCATATTTGAATGGGCAAGACCTCCCCGAAGATAACCCACCAGGGCATCGGCAAAGGCAGCAAGCTTTGTAGTTATGCCGGACCGGTTCATGATCTCCCCGGCCAGGATAAAAAATGGCATGGCCATGAAGGTAAAAAGGTCCAGTCCTTCAAAATAACGTTTCGGGGCCATCATTAAAAAATTTTCACCCCCGATCTGAACAAGGCCTATAACCCCTGCAACCCCTAATGTTACCCCAATGGGAAGTCCAATTAAGATAAAAAAGAAAAAGGTAAAAAGAACAATTATCATGGTCAATCCCTCCCTATTCTGTTGACATGCCGTTGGCAGAAGGCCCTGTGCTTCTGAACATGGCTACAAATATTTGAAAGGCGGTCAAGGAAGACGACACAGGAACCGCGGCAAAGGGCACTACCATGGTAATACCGAAAATAGTTGCATACTGACCAAGACCTGCCTTTGCCATGCCCATGCCATACCAGGCAAGAAAAATAAAGAAGCCAAGGCTGACAAGGTCCAGGCCGATCTGAAGAATTCGGCCTCCTTTTCCAGGCAAAAACCTTTTTACAATATCAAGGCCGATGTGTTCACGATAAAAAGCCCCGCAGGATACGGCCAGAAGTGCGGCCCAGATCATGATATACCTGGAAAACTCTTCTGTCCAGGTGAACCCCAGATGGAGAAAATACCGTTCAATCACTCCAAACCAGATAACCACAACCATTATCCCCACCAGCAGGGCGCACAATCTCTCCACAAACCAGTTCATTCTGCGGGCCACAGCATACAGCAGGTTTTTTTCTTCTTCCATTTAAATCTCCCTGGCAGGCTTTAATTCCTGCGCTGGATTGTTATTTTTTAACATACGTCCCAGGCCCAGACAGCCTGATCAACTCCCCTGACTATTGGTATATTTTCCCAATTCATTATAATCTGACCTGAATAATCTGATCTGATTTCAATATCCTCCAAACAAAGATTTTAAACCTTGGCTATTTTGCCACTCCTTTTGAAAAATAAAAAGCAGTTTTTAATGGCAGCTTTGTTACCCTGAGTTTAAACATAAGGTCTCTTTTAACATGAGCAAGTGATATAAACCCATGTTCTGTAACGCTATGGCTACAGAAAACTTCATTCCAGTCATTAACATATAGAGCAGTGTAATGCATAACTTTTTTCTGTTTTTGGGGAGCATAAAAATTGACTGATATAAAAATAGCCTTTTTCTGTGGGTACAAAAGGAGCTGATCAAAACCCGGTGCCGGTTTCAGCAGGGGAGAAAAAAATTCATATATATTTTCATACAGCCTTTTAATTTCATCAAAGGTAACAAAACAGGGGTTGGGAACAAGGTTAATCTTTGTATCATTTGAATATAACCCGTTTACAATCAGCCATGCACCTATTTCTTCAATGGTTTTAGCCCGGATCAGAGGCTCTTCCTGATCAAGAAGGGCTTTGGGCTTTTTGTTGAGTAACAGCCATTCTCCATCAGAGGAATCAATATTAATATATTTTAAATAAAGTTCATGGAAATGCTGTTCTCCCCTGGAAACAAGTAGTATCTTCCGTACTTTCATTGGCTGGTTTGAAAATTCTATTTTCACCTTGTGCTCAAGAATAGTCTGGTCTTCACTGGAGATCATGGGGCTTTCATTGATATCATGCTCACATTCTTTTTTCATTTTTTTATATTTTTCAAGTATATACTTTTCAAGGGTACTGGAAAGCCGGACAATATTTTCATAGGACCACTCTTTAAAATTACCGATCTCAAAAACCCTGTTCATATCCCAATGCCATTTATCCAGACACTTTAAAAACAAAATTTTTCTTAAACCAAAAACAGTATTTTCAATCTGGTCTTTCTTTGAAATACCCAGTTTAAGGAAAAAACACGTCAGCAGAAGATTGACAGAATGTTTGTCATCAACTTTTTCATAATACCTTATAACATGTTTCATCAGAAAATAATAAGAGTCGTTCTGGGCCAGTTTCAGATGGGAGCCGGAGTTCATCCATTCATTCTTATATAGATTGCACAATAAAAGGTCCTGGCTGTCTTTAAAAATATATTTTTCCAAAAGGGCCATTTTAATTACAGACTTAAAAGGACTTTTAAGCCATTTAAACATCTGCCATATGGAGGCACCAAAGTATTCTCCCTTTTGAATCCCATGGATATCCCCAAGATCCACATACCTGTTCTGGGGATCAATTGTGGAAATGCTGCTTCCAATATTGTCGTAATGGTTAAGGCTGATAGCAGTAGGCAATACCGACCACAGCGGAATCTTTCCAGCCAGGTATATCATGGTTCTGTAAAATTCTTCCTTTAGCAGACGGGCCTGGGCAGATCCGGAGCTTTCCAGGGTGGAATCTCCAAAATCATTATTTTTGGCCTTTGTGATATCCACGATAAAAAAAGTTACCTGGATATTAAATTTATCCCAGGCCATTTTTTCAATCAATAAGAGTTTTTTTTCTAATAATTTAATTTGAGATGCAGTGAAATCCGATTCCTGAATGCAAACCCAGTAATCTATATCTGATTCAGAGGTTTGGGCAATTGATCCTATACTGCCTATTGTACAAAGGCTCTGGATGGCTGGTTTTGAATTTTTCTCCAGGATCAGCCTTTTGCTATCCATATAATTTTCACAAACAGACTGGGTTTCAAGGCTTGGCAGATAATCTACAATTCCACAAGGGGTTTGTTCAGGAACAATATCCAGCAAGGGAAAATCAATATTTCCATGGATAAGCATTGGGATAATCCTGAACAGATCTGCCTGTTTTGCCTTGAATATGTCATAGGCAGCCAACAGACTGAGTTTATTCTGTTTTAAAAATTTTAATTCGCCATAATGGATGAATTCACAAAAAAGGAGCGTATTGATTTCCCCCAGGATTGTATCATTAATTTTGGGCACATCTGCAAAGGAGAGCTGGTATTTTCGTGCGTTATAATCTATATCCTCTGTTCTGGTAACGGCTCTGTTGCTGTGGGGGAACCGGGAGAACCTTGCCTTGGTGCCGGAAAAATCAACTTGGTTAATATTGGCAGTTGAAAATGATACCCTGGAAATTTTTGAATATGCAAAACATGAATAGGACAAATCAGTATTTCCAAAAAAAGACCTGGATATAACAGCTTCTATAAAAATTGCATCTTTGATTTCAGCATTATTAAAATTGGAATTATAAATTAAAGTGTTGTGAAAGCTGCAGTTCTGAAAAACTGCAGCTTGTGCATCAACATTTATCAAAACAGCCCTGTCAAATGAAACATTTTTAAAAACTGCATTTCCCATGTTAACTTTATAAAATACAGATTTTTCAAAAAATGCAGAAGAAAAACAAGACCTGGAAAAATCACAATTTTGAATCCTGGTTTTATTAAAAAACAAAGGGGAAGATCTAAAAATTTTATTTGACAGATTTTGTGAGGATATTTTTCCCCCTTTAAAATTAATACTCCTGGAAGATCTGTTTTTTTTCAAAATCTCAAGTTTTATTTCAAAGGGATCTTTTAAAAAAGACTGAATCAAAGTTTTATTTTCTATTATTTTTTCCTTTTTGAAAATACTTGATTTGAAAATACTTGAAATGATCGATGAAAATTCCGATTCAATATCTTTTTTCTCATTGGATAATAAAATTTTAATGATTTTGACAAATTTAATCATCTCTGATTTAGAGATATCTTTTGAACCAAGGGCACCCCTTTTAAAGATTTCCACCACCCTTTCCGGCCGTTTTTTTATCATGGCAAAAATACAGGCAATATTTATTTCACGAAAAATCCCTTTTTTATACTGTTCTTTGTTCAGGGCAATATCCTGTATAAAGAAAAAAGCAATTTTTGATAAAGAAGAAATTTCATCTTTAATTAAAGGAAGAAGTGATGGATAAACCTGGTTTACCCTGTCCATCAATTTGTATAATGGTAGTTTGCCAGTTGTTACCATTGCCCTGAATGCGTGCAGCGCCTCATCTTCCCCGGAAAGGGAAAACAATTTTAATATTGAATCAAAAAGGTCTGAATAGACCCCCATGGATGAATTTTCAATAATATTGTAAATAGTTATTCTAACATCAATTTTCTCTTCCGGCTTCAAATACTGGAGCAATGTTTTTGACGGAATCCTATTTAGCAGCATGGATAATGCTTTAAGGCCCTTTATTCTTTTTGCAGGGTTTTTTGAAACCATCTCTGTCTCCATTATGTCTTTGGAGTTTCTCAAAGATGCCTGAATGTTATGTAAAAAAGGATCTGCGTCCTGGTGCCGGTCAAATAAAGAGGCATAAAATTCAACCACAGAGGCTCTTGACCCAATGGATTTCAATATATCTTTAAAAACTTCCCCATGCTTTAACCGTACCGAGGGCCGAGCCTGTAGAAACTGATCTACAAAAGCGAGACGGCCTGTCTCAGAAACAGATAAAATATTTTTCCCCAGGGGATTTAAATTTATATAGCCTTTATACAATGCCTTAAAAGCAAAGTCTGGGCCTTTTCCACCCAGCTCCAACAATAACTTGAGAAAAAAATCAATGTCATTGAGAGGAGTTTCCAATGAAAGCCGGCTGTAAATCCTTGCACTGATGAGAGCAGATTCCTTCATGCCCTTTTTATAATTTAAGGGATTATTTTTGTCGGACAGAAGCATCCTGTTTTTTTTTAACAGAAATTCAAGACTATTTATTGCATAATTTTTTAGCTGGGCATGGTTGGAAAAAAAGCCGGCCAATACAGGTTCAATTCCAATTGACGATTCCAGATATCTGGCTTTCTGTACAATCTGAACCTTTTGTTT
>NBML01000014.1 GCA_002085465.1 Desulfobacteraceae bacterium 4572_89
GCAAAACCACGGTATTCTATCCCATCATACATCCTGCCCAATACTCTGGCGGTATCTTTCATGGACTCTTTATGTCCTATCTGTGATCCGGATGGTCCCAAATAGGTTACATGTGCCCCCTGATCAAAAGCGGCCACTTCAAATGCACACCGTGTGCGCGTGGATGACTTTTCAAATATCAAGGCAATATTTTTTCCTGCCATGCGAGGTTTTTCGGTTCCACAATATTTTGCTTTTTTCAAATCAAAGGAAAGATCCAATAAAAATTTGATTTCCTTTGGTGTAAAATCTAACAGTTTTAAAAAATTTCTATTTGTTAAATTAAAAGCCATAAAATCATCTCCTGTGTTAATCTGTAATAAATTTTAATTAATTTCTTGAATCACTCCTTGTTATATTCCATTGTAATTTTTGATCCATATTTTCTATCCACCAACTTGGTTGCTTCGGTAATAATACTTTTATCTCCACCTTGTTCAATAAAACTTAATGCCGCCCTGGGAATCGGCAACACAGACATCAAGTGGCATTTGAGGGATATCATAGGTTTGCTCGCCCGCATCATTCCGCATCAGGATATTGCCGACCTGGGGTCCGTTTCCATGGCTGATAACCAGATCATAACCCTCTTCTATCAGGTAGACCATACTTTCAATTGTTTCAAAGGTATTTTGTTCCTGTTCCTCAATTGTCCCTATCTGGGCCCCCCTGAGCAGGGCATTTCCACCCAGAGCAATAACTGCAAGTTTTTTCTTGTTTTCCATACACACCACCAACTGTTTAAATTTATGACATAAATTGATTATCACTACTGAAGTAGTAATGGATAAAATTTATATAGTCAAGAAAAATATTATAAAATTAATAGAGGATTCTAAGCCGAGAGTATTTCGTATTTAATGCTTATATTTTTTTCTAAGTTTTGCCAGGTTATGGCCAAAAGCTTTATCAATCTCATTTCCAAATTTTTTACCAATTTCCGAGATAAAAAAATCATGGATAAGATATCCTTCAATAGATTTTACCAACCCTTTATTTTTTGTCCAGACAACCTGATCTTTTTTTGCGCCTCCAAGATTTCCCGTAACGCAGGCCTTTGAATCAATTACAAGATCAAGGGTTGTACCATTTGTTTTTACATCCTCAATATTCGTAACACTATGATAAAAAACATTACCAAAATCCAGTTCCATGCTACCATAAATCAATATATAGACTTTTACACCGTCATTGTGGCGTTTATGCAGGGCATCCTTGAAAATTTTAAGATCTTTATCCCATAAACCAATATAGATCTCTTTTTGGGCTGATTCAATGAGTTCAAGGGAAACTTCAATGGCTTCCTTTGGTCCGGAAAGATTCCATACTGGATCAAAGTCGGGTTCAAAATTGATGGACTCAAGTTGTTTTTGAAGTTCTCCGGTTAACCTGGCATTGTCCCGCTTAAGTGTGCCTATCAGCTCCTCAGGCCCTATGGGAGAATAAAGTTCAGGATTGGTTCCCTGGGAAACCACATATTTTTTTTTTATTAGTCTTCTTGTAATATCATAAACTCGGGAATGCGGAACTCCGGAATTCTGTGATATGTTATAGGCACTGGATGGATTGTGGCCCAATAAGGATAAATATACTTTCCCTTCATATTCAGTAAACCCAAGTGCTTTAAAATTATTCAATATTCCTTTCAAGTCCATAATTTCCCTTATTTAATCTTAATTTATCTTCTGGTCAAAAATCTATCTGGAGCATGGTAATATAAAATATTTTTTTTCGCCAAACAATAATAATTGATAGCGGCAAGCACAATTTCAATAATCAAATAGAACCTTACCTGTTTTCTCAAAAACCAAAATTTAAAACTTTTGTGCATACTACAAATCCGTTGAGAATAACTGGCCAAGGAAAACACATTCCGCAAGACTGAAATTAGTTGCGGGATTGTAAATCAAATAGATGTCATCGCTTGGAACTTCATCATATCATAGGGCGGGAGCCTCCACAGAGTTCAGGATTGCTCGTAAGGAGCGGCCAAATAAATCGGTAGAAGGCCGATACCCAATCCGATTTCTATCATTCGGCGTACCTCGGATACATTGCAGGACTCTATGGGAAGATCTAAGGTCTGAGAATAATCATATTTTTTCACTACTTCATCCACAGCAATTCCCGGAGACGGTTGCAATGCATAGATAGCAAGGACCTAATATGGCATCTTTCGTAAACTATTGCTACCTACTGTGACGTAATTAACTAAATAACACCTCAATATTCCCATCTCTTATAAACAAACTTCGTATGATCATTTATGATCAGCGACCATGAAATATTATTAGCAGATACATTAATGACCGGATTTTCAATGTTCTCTCTTAAAGAGCCTTCACTATTGGCTTTTGGTAATAGAAGAATGTCTGACAATAACCTTCACTCAGTTTATTTGATAAAAGACATTCCCTGCGATACTTGGAGTAAAACAATTTTACCCCTAAGCTTATTGACTTTACACAAAGTGATAGGATTAATGTTTCAAAATTCAGAAATATGCTCGCCTGAACAAAATGATCAGGGTATCTAAAGTCGGAAAATTTCGAATTTGATGAAGATTACCGATTGAAGTCCGCAACATCCAAGGAATAAATCGCAAAATCAGAATTTACTACTTGTCTCCGGGAATGGTTGCTTCATCCATGACTTGTTGCAAAAGTTCCTTTTTGGATTTCTTGCTCATTTTTTTCCAGCGTGGGTGATTATATTTTAATTGCTTTATCACTATCCGTCTGATATTTTTTGTATGCATATTGCCTCTGTTTTTGTGTTTATTCTTTTTGATTGGTGTCTTAAGAACTATACACTTAAACAGAGGTTTTTGCAAGGTAAATCATTGAATTTACTATATTTATTTAAGTTCTGAAGAGTTTGGAAATAAAGTCCAAAAGGCGTTCCCATTTACAAATTCAAATGGAAAATAACATCTTATAAAGGATCAATATTTTGAGTTGGGTTGAATCTACAAAGGATTTAAAAAAGGCAGCACAAGCTATATTCAATGCCGGGATACAGGCCGTAAATCCGGTTGTCTGCTTAAACAGACATATCAGAATCACTGACGGCAATTTACAAATCGGAAAAACCCAATACTGTCTTGAAGATACCAAAAAAATCTATCTAATTGGTGCTGGCAAAGCCTCAGCCATTATGGTGCAATGGGCGGAAGAGCTTCTGGGTAATTATATCCACGACGGACTGGTGATTACTAAATACCGGCATGGAGTTCCTTTAAGTCGCTGCCGGATGATGGAAGCCGGCCACCCGGTTCCTGATGCTGACGGGGTTAATGCTACAAAGGAACTTTTAAAACTGGTCTCAAAAGCCGGCCCCAAAGATCTGATTCTATGCATGATCTCCGGAGGTGCTTCTGCACTTACCCCGGCTCCGGCAAAGGGAGTCAGCCTGGAAGACAAACAGGAAGTTACTCGACTGCTATTGGACTGCGGAGCAACTATCCATGAGATCAATACCATTCGAAAACATCTCTCACAGATCAAGGGAGGGCAGTTATGCCGTCATGCCAACGGCGCCCGTATCATTTCATTGATATTATCCGATGTCATTGGTGATGACCTTGACATTATAGGATCAGGACTATCCGCACCCGATACCGGATCATTTGATGACTGTATGGAGATACTGAAGCGACATTCGATCTGGGATAAAATTCCAAAATCTGTTTGTACCAGAATTAATGAGGGGACAGCCGGTCAGGTTCAGGAAACCTCAAAGCCTGGAGCACTTGAATTTACCAATGTAGATAACCTGATTATCGGTAGTATTTCCGATGCAATATCTGCAGCTGAAGAAGAAGCCAGACACCAGGGGTTTACACCGCTCGTTCTTTCTTCCATGATCCAGGGTGAGGCTGCGGAAGTTGCCAAAGTTTTATGTGCAATTGCCAAAGAGATCAGACTTTCAGGCCGCCCAATACCCCCTCCTGTATGTTTGCTTTCCGGCGGCGAGACAACAGTTACAATAAGAGGTAAAGGTAAAGGTGGACGGAATACCGAACTTGCTCTGGCTGCAGGCATTGAAATATCAGGTAATTCATCGACTCTGCTTTTGTCTGCTGGTACGGATGGTACGGATGGACCGACAGATGCAGCAGGTGCTTTTGTTGACGGTTCCACGGTTACACGGGCTGATTGTGCTGGTCTGTCCGCATCCCAACATCTTGCCCACAACAATTCATATCCATTTTTTCAATCATTGGGAGATCTTCTGATCACTGGTCCGACACAAACCAATGTAATGGATCTTCAGATACTATTGGTGGATAAATAATGTTTTTTAAGAGTACACACCTCATTCGTTGAAAATCAGGCAATAGCGTTAGTGTGTACAATTTTAATGTCTTGTTCTTTGTTCTTGTCAGGGTTAAAATCCAAAAATAAATATTCCGTGCAAATAAGGGCTGGATAGTATAATTTATAAAACTTATTTACGACCCAAACTCAAACCACCCTGGGAGATATTTATTGATTTATTTTTTAAAAACCATGATCAAAGCAGGACTCAAACGCAGGGGCATCACCCTGGTACTGGCCTATATGTTCCTGCTTCTGGCCTCCAGCATCCTTATCACCCTGGTGGAACCAGGTGATACTGCCCTGGCCAGCTTTGATCAGGCCCTGTGGTGGAGTATTGTCACTTCAACCACCGTGGGTTATGGAGACCTTTATCCGGTTTCCACTGCCGGCCGGATTGTTGCGGTGATCCTGCCCATGTTCATGGGAATAGGGCTTGGAGCTGCTTTTATCACCCATCTGGCATCTTATCTCATTGAAAGGAGAGACAAAAAAATGCACGGGGAACAACCTTATACAGGAACCAATCATATCCTTCTGGTAGGTCTTACCGAAGAAACAGAACACCTGGTGGAACAGATCAGGAAAGATGAAACCTATGCAGACCAGGATTTGGTTCTGCTGGCAGATCTGCCCAGGCACCCCCTGCCGGAACAGGAAAATCTCTTTTTTGTCAAGGGCAGGTTAGACACCATCCAGGCCCTGGAGCGGGCCAATACATGCCAGGCCGACCGTATTATTATTCACACAGGAAGTGACGAACAAAGCCTTTTTTCCCTGGTCAATGCCCTAAAATTAAAAAAGGAGACCTGTGAAATAACTGTACGCTGTTTTTCAACCCATTCATTGGACACCTTTTCCAGTGTGCCAGGGGAATTTGAAACCATTATGCAGATGACAGCTGAAATGATGGTCCAGGCCATGCAGGACAAGGTCCATATTCCCCTTCAGATTCTGTTGCGAAATGAGGAAGACAATGAAGAAATATATTTTGTAATTATACCTAAAATCGGGCCGGATAAGACCTGGTGGGATCTTCATAATTATTTGAAAAACCGGTACGAGTACCTGAGTTTTGCCTTAAAACGCCCGGATGGAAGCGTGATTGTAAATCCCCCTGCCAGAGAAACTGTTTCAAAGGGATGCGGAATCTGGCTCATGGCACCCAAACGGCCTATTAACATGATATGGCCTGATTGATCTGGTTTAAACAAAAAAGATGTTACTGGGAGGGATTCGAGTATTGAGAAGGAGATTTCATGGGTAAAGATTCCATTAAAATCAGACTGATGTATGATGATGATTTTGACGTCGTGGTCATGATTGACGAAAAAGTACTGAAAGCTCCCCGGGCGGAATATTATACATAAACACCCTGGTTGAAAAGAGTTAACATGGATATTAGGGGATATCTCCTGCTTAAGAAATTTGAGGATGGAAAATGTTTCATCGCTTTGATAATTATTTTTATTACTATTATTTAACGAAAGGAGACTGATGATGAACTTTTACATTAAAAAAGGGTTGGTTCTTATTATCTGTGCAATTTTGGCGGTTTTAGGACATTTCCAGGAAATTCCTTCAACATAGAGCAGAGATCAACAACCAGGCTTACCTGTCCCGTTCAGGCCATGCTGGTTGTAAAAAAAAAGAAAAGCAATGGTGCCGGCTGCCATAAATATCATGCCGCAGGGAAAGGCAAATTTCAGGCTGAAAAAATCCATGGCAAGTCCTGCAATCAATGAACCTGTAAGCATCCCCAGGCTGTGGGCAACGGTCATCACTGACATCACAGATCCCATGGCCTTTTTCCTGTCTCCTTTAATCACGGCCAGGGCGGTGATGGCTGGCATGGAAATACCGCCGCCGATTCCAAAAAGCGTGACGCTTACTAAAAGGTCAGAAAAGGATCCTGCAAAAAAGGGCAGGACAATGCCCAGGGTTGAAATGATTCCCCCAATGATCACCATGAGTTTCTTATTCATCCGGTCTGCAGCATAGCCCATTGGCAGTTGGAGAATGCCGGACACAAACACCCCCAGCATGACCAGAAACCCTATCCTTGAACCGGAAAGACCAAAGGCCTTGTCTGCAAACAAGGGAAGAAAACACCAGATAATACCTATGCAGGCAGTATAGGCATAGCGGAATGCCACCAGAGCCCCAAGCTCCCAGTCCTTTAACACCAGGGCCCAGGAAACCTGTGCTCTGTTCTGGAAACGGATTTTTTCCATGGACAAGGGCGGCAGAAATATAATGCAGAGCAAAAGGCCCAAACATGACAAAAGGCCCATGCAAATAAATGCGGCATCCATGGACCAGATATCATTTATAAATCCGCCCATCAGGGGTCCTAAACTAAGACTCAGGAACATGGACAGATTAAACAGGCCCATGGAGTAGCCTTCTGACCCTTCCGGAGTAATCTCTCCCACATAGGCCTGGACCACGGGCATTACCATGGCAGAGCCTGCTCCCTGGATAAACCTGATAAGGATCAGGTCTTCCACGCTGGTGGAAAAAACAAAGGCAATGGAACTTACAGCATAGGTGGCAAGGCCGGCCAGGATAAAGGGCTTTCTTCCCTTTTGATCGGAAAACCCTCCAAAAATGGGCAGAAGAAAGATCCTTGAGATGGCAAAGGAGCCAAAAATCATGGCCACATAAAAACCTGCAGCACCCAGGTCATGGGCATAGATGGGCAGCAGGGGAACCACAATGCCCACCCCGGTAACAGTAGTGAAAATAATAAAAAACAGAGTCAGGAAAACCCCTTTGTGATCCGAGGGAATAATCCTGTTTCCATTGATTCGGATCCTGGCAAAGAGCTGGGAAATTGGTTCTTTTATGGCATAAAATAGATCCATTGTCTGGGCCAGTGCCCCTTTTCAGGCCAGACACTCTTTTATCTGATCAATAAACCGGCTTGGGGTGGCAAACTCCCCTTTTCTATAATTGGAATGGGTCAGGTATAAAAACCGTTCTGCCCGGGTCATGGCCACATACATGAGACGACGTTCCTCAAACAAAGCCTTGTCTCCCTCGTCAATGGAGCGCCAATGGGGGAAAAGCCGCTCTTCACACCCCACGATAAAGACAGTATCAAATTCAAGGCCCTTGGCCGAATGGATGGTTAAAAGCCCCACACCCCTGGAATCCTGTTCTTCTTCATCATCTTTGTCTTCCCTTATCAGGGCGGCCTCTTCCAGGTATTCCAGCAAATCGTTCTTGGACCTAGCCGTGTAAATGAGCTGTTCAATATTTTCTTTTTTTGAGATGAATTCTGTTTTTGTCTTTACCTTTTTTTCCAGATATTCATAATATCCTGTACGGTCTATAACCGTTTCCATGGCCATGGCCGGGGCCATGTCCTGGATAACATCCAGGATTTCCAGGACAAGGGAAAGGTTTTCATGTATTTTCTTTGTAAGCACTCGATCCCGGACCATGATCCTTGCTGCATCCTGGAGGCTTACCCCCTCGGTACGCATAACAGTCATCTTTTTTATCATGGAAGGACCAATGCCCCTCTTGGGCGTATTAACAACCCTTTCAAAGGACAGATCGTCATTGGGAAAATAAGCTGCGCTGAGATAGGAGTTGATATCCAGAATTTCCATTCGCTCAAAAAAGCCCTGGGATCCCATGAGTTTATAGGGCACCCTGAATGCTCTGAAAATCCTCTCAAAGGGTAGAGAACAGAATTTTGTCCTGTACACCACGGCCATTTTATCATAGGGGATGCCCTGGCCCTGGCGGTTCATGGCCTTTATCCTTTTGGCCACCCATTCAGCTTCATGGGAGTCAGACATAAAATCATAGATTTCAACCACTCCCCCCTTTTTATTGGAAAAACATTTTTTATCCATTTTATCGGGGTTATAGTCAATCATATCATTGGCTGCCTGGACAATTTCATCTGCTGATCTGTAATTTTCTTCCAGCCTGAATATTCTGGAATCCCTGTATTTTTCAGGGAATCTTAAAAAATGGTTTACATTGCTGCCCCTGAACCCGTAAACCGACTGCCAGTCATCCCCCACGCAAAAAAGATTGCGGTGCTCACCCAGCAGCAAATTGGTCAGGTCTTCCTGGAGATTATTGGTATCCTGGTATTCATCCACCAGAAGATAGGTAAAATACTGCTGATACCAGGTTCGTATCTCCTCATGCTTCCGGAGAAGATCCCGGGTCTTTAACAGGATATTGTCAAAATCCACAGAGTTCATCTCCTGGAGCCGTTCCTCATAAAGGGAATATATGTCTTCCATTTTGATATTAAAAAATCCGGACTTCCTATCAAAATATTTTTTTGGATCTCCGGAATTCTTCGCCCGGGAGATGGCCGAGAGTATCCTGTTGGCATACTTTTTTTCAATATTGTTTTTCACGCACAGCTCTTTGACGAGCTTAGCCTGCTGATATACGCTGAAAACCTGGACTGGAGGTGAATATCCCATGATTTTGCAATGCTTTTTTAAAATCATGAGGCAGGCTGAATGATAGGTCCTGACCCATAAAAAACTATCGTGGCCAAGGCCTGTCATCTCCATGAGACGGGCCTTCATTTCCTGGGCTGCCTTATTGGTAAAGGTAATGGCCAGAATCCGTTTAGGGTCATAGCCGGTAGATGTTAAATGTGAAAACTTAGCTGTCAGGGTCCGGGTCTTGCCGGAACCTGCCCCTGCCACAACCAGGGCGGGAGAGCCTGTATGATCAACGGCATTCTGCTGCTGTAACGATAAAAGCATATAAACAAAAAATCAGGAAACTTATAACCAGGTCTGAAACCTGAGTTCAGCAGCCTTAATTTATCTCCTCTATTATTTGTTTCAAGGTGGATTCTATTTCCTGCTGGATCTCATCCAGACGTTCCCGGGTCAGAGACTCAAACCGCAAAACCAGGGCAGGCTGAGTATTGGATGCTCTGACAAGGCCCCAACCGTCATCGTAAACAGCTCTGAGGCCATCAATATCAATGACCTTTTGCTTTGCCTTGTAATGGGTCACAATTTTGTCCACCACTGTAAATTTTATTTCATCGGGACAATCCACCCGGATTTCAGGAGTGGTAAAGGTTGTGGGCAGGTCCTGGATCAATTCGTCCACTCCAAGGCCTGTATCTGCCATTATTTCCAGGAGCCGGCAGGTGGCGTAAAGGGCGTCATCAAAACCCAGATACCGGTCCTTAAAAAACATATGCCCGCTCATTTCCCCTGCCAGGGCAGCATTTTCCTCTTTCATCTTTTTCTTGATCAAAGAGTGGCCTGTCCGCCACATAATGGCATTGCCCCCGTGTTTTCTGATATCATCATACATGACCATGGAGCACTTTACTTCCGATATAAAGGTGGCTCCTGGTTTCCTTTCAAGGATCTCCCGGGCATAAATCACCATGAGCTGATCCCCGTAAATCACCTTGCCGTTTTTATCCACCACACCTATCCTGTCTGCATCTCCGTCATATCCTACTCCCAGGTCCAGGCCTTTTGCCTGTACCATGGCAATGAGATCTTTCAGATTTTTTTTCTGGGTGGGATCTGCCTCATGGTTGGGAAAAGAGCCGTCAAGGTCACAGAAAATATCATGGACCTCACATCCCAGGTCTTTTAAGACCGGCAGAGCTGTGATCCCGCCTGTACCATTACCGCTGTCAATGCCGATCCTGATTTTTTTGTTGATGGAAATATTATCCATCAGGTATGCCTTATAGGGAGTGATAACGTCTGCCTGAATTACCTTGCCATTTCCCTGGGCATAGACCCCTTTCTCAACAATCCTGAGGATGTCCTGGAGCCCGTCACTGTGGATGGAATCGAAACCGCTCATGAGCTTGAATCCGTTGTATTCAGGAGGATTGTGACTGGCAGTGACCATGGCTCCTCCTTCCAGTTCCAGATGGTGGATGGAAAAATAGAGAACCGGCGTGGGGCAGGTTCCGATATCCACCACATCACAACCCGTGGAGATAATTCCCTGGATAAATAACTGGGAAAACCGTTCCGAAGTTATCCTGCAATCCCTTCCAACAGATACTTTTTCTCTTCCCTGATCCTTTAAAAAACTGCCATAGGCTTTTCCAATCTCAATGACATCTTTCTCTAAAATATCTTCTCCTGCAATCCCACGAATGTCATATTCCCTGAAAATCCCTGGATTCATACACCCTCCTCTATATAATTTTTGATATGAGCACCAAAGCACCCACCAGCCAGCAATAGGGGGCAAACAGATGAAACTTTCCCCCATGAACCAGTTTTAAAAGTAATTTCAAGGCAATCAAACCAACGACAAAGGATACGATTGTACCATAAATAGTTGCTGGATCAATGATCAGTCCTGTTTTAAAAACATCTTTAAAGCTTAAAACCTCAGCACCCAAAATTGCCGGCACAGACAAGAGAAAGGAAAATTTGGCAGCTGCGTGCCGGTCCAGCCCGGAATACATGCCTGCAGCAATGGTACTTCCGGATCGGGAAATACCGGGGACAACAGCGAATCCCTGTACGATTCCGATGCCGACAGCCCGTTTGATATCAAACACAGTCTTTGTTTTTTCGTTGTGGTAATAATTTCTTGAAAACCACAAAATAATACCGGTGAGTATCAGCATGCTGCCCACCAGGGTATCCGAGGCAAACAAGACATGCTCAAAATTTTTTAACACAAAGCCGATCAATGCAGTGGGTACAGAACCGATAATGATCAATAAAGCAAATTTCAAATTTTCATCTTCACTGAAAAGATGGGCACATGGTTTCCTTGCGCCAGCTTTTGCCAGAAACTGAAAAATTGATTTAAGTATCAATTTAATATCTGAAAAATAAACCACCACCACAGCTGCCAGGGTTCCCATGTGAACGCTGACATCAAACAGCAAGGCAAACTCGGTGACATTAAAATAAATCTGGCCCAGCACAAGGTGGCCGGAACTGCTCACAGGCAGAAACTCGGTCAATCCCTGGACAATACCAAGTATTATTCCCTGATAAATTTCCATATTATATTAAATTTCTTATTATTATCGAATTTGCATAAAATTAAATATCAATTAGTTAAGCCCATCGTATATAATTCCTGCCTTTAAATTGCAAGATTTTAAAAAAAGACTTGAACTTAAAAAGGTTCCACACTAAAAAGTGTGTAAATGTCTTTTACGGGGACTAACAATATGGCAATACCGACAAAAAACAGACTCAAATATTTTTATGATGCCTCCTTTGAGGCGATTTTTCTCTCCAGAAAAGGAATCTGCCTGGATCAAAACAAAGCAGCCTCCAGCATGTTTGGATATTCCAAGGAAGAAGCAATTGGAAAACCAGGAACCGACTGGATTGCCCCGGAAGATCGGGAAACAGTTAAAAAAAACATATCAGATGGGTATACCAGCCCCTATGAGGTACGGGCACTGCGAAAGGACGGAACCACTTTCCCCGCCCAGATCCAGGGAAGTTTAATCAATGATGGGGAGGACCGACTTAGGGTAACTGCTCTGAGGGATATCAGCCAGCTGAAACAAGCCTTGGATTCACTGGAAAAAGAAAAAGAAAAATACAAAATCCTCATGGAAAATGCAAATGATGCCATCTATATTGCCCAGGACGGGCTTATAAAATTTGCAAACCCAAAAACCTTTGAACTGTACGGTTACCCGGAAACTATTCTTCAAAAAATCCCCATAATCCAACTGATGCACCCCGAGGACAGGGATAGAATCTTTGCTAATTACGAAAAACGAATCAGGGGTGAAAATTTTCCATCCACCCACGTTTTCAGAGCCCTTAATAAAAAAAATAAAACCATATGGGTCCAATCCAATGCCGTCCGGATTATCTGGGAGGGGAAAAATGCTGTTCTGGTATGCATAAGGGATATTTCCAGGATCAAAGAACTGGAAGAGAAACTTAAGAAGGCTGAGAAAATGGAACTCATCGGCATTGTAGCAGGTGGCGTGGCCCATGACTTGAACAATATTCTCTCCGGCCTTGTGTCCTACCCTGAATTACTATTGCTGCAGCTTGAAAAGGACAATCCCCTGAGGGAATCTATCTCATTCATGCATGGTTCAGGACTCCAGGCCGCTGATATAGTACAGGATCTTTTGGCACTTTCCCGGCGGGGAGTATATCAGACAAGTATAGTAAACCTTAATAAAGTTGTTCATGCATATTTTCGCAGTTCTGCCCACCTTAGACTTGAAAGGGAGTTCCCTGGGATATCTTTTCAAACCAGTCTGGAAGACGAACTCCTGAATCTCAAAGGGTCTGAATCACATATTTCCAAAATAATAATGAATCTTGTGATGAATGCTGTTGAATCAATGGATAAAAAGGGAAGAGTAACGGTTGAGACTTTCAACCTGTCTTTGGATCAATCAATTCAAGTGGATCAGCCAATTTCAGGGCATGATGAAATCAAGGAGGGCGAATATGTGATCTTGCGTGTGAGTGATAATGGAGAGGGAATCAAAAAACCGGATATCAACAAGATCTTTGAGCCCTTTTACACAAAAAAACAAATGGGGAGAAGCGGATCAGGGCTTGGACTTTCCGTTGTCTGGAATACAGTCAGGGATCACCAGGGGTATATTCAGGTCTTTAGTGAAAAACATGAGGGCACCCGGTTTGATATCTATTTTCCAGGGACCCGGGACATGCCCAAAAAAAATCTTGACGATTTTCAGCTGGAGTCATTTCATGGAAACAATGAAACCATTCTGGTGATTGATGACAATAAAAGGCAGAGAAAAATCACACAGGAATGCCTTACAATACTTGGATATATCCCCTTTGCCGTGGACAGTGGTGAAAAAGCCCTGTTATTTTTAAAAACCCAGCCAGTGGACCTGATCATCCTTGATATGAAAATGAATCCCGGTATGGACGGCCTTGAAACTTATAAAAAGGTGCTGAAAATCAACCCGGCCCAGAAAACTGTTATTGTCAGCGGCCTTCCTGAAACCCAACAGGTAAAAGAGGCATTGGATATGGGGGTTGGACAATATATCAAAAAGCCCTATACCATTGAAAAATTTGCTGTTGCCCTGAAAAAAGAACTGAACTCTGAAGTTTGAACTGGAACCGGAAAATTAGCAAAAGAACAGTTGATTTCATTCCTATTCTCCTGTAATAGTAATAAGTGTATTTATTCAAGGTTCCAAATATTTTTAAGTATTCTTACATCAATAAAACCATATGTTTAACCAAAAGGAGAAAAAAATGAATAAAAAATTATTAGTACAAAGTGTACTGTCTGCAATTGCCTTCCTTTTTTTGTTTGGATGTGCAGTAAAAGAACCAGCAGGTCTTGCATCATTTTCAGCTGAAAAATTTGACACCAATATGTACGAGTCAAAGGTGGATAATTTCGTTGTTGTACTTGATGCCTCAAGTTCCATGAGATATTCCTGCAAAAACGTTTCAAAATTCACCACAGCCACTGCCATTACAGAGCGCCTGAACCTGACCATTCCGGAACTGGGCCAGACTGCAGGATTAAGAAGTTTTGGCCATGCCCCTGAGGTTTCTAAAAATCATACTGAACTCTTTTACGGCATGGAAAAATATGACACCAAGACCATGAACGAAAAGTTACTATACATTACCAAACCAGGCGGGTGGAGTCCCCTGGGCAAAGCTCTGGATGCGGTACAGGATGACCTTGACGGTCTTTCCGGAATCCACAATGCAGTGGTCATTATCAGCGATGGCCTGGACATGAATGCAACCCTTAATAATGCCCAGGCCCTGAAGGACAAATATGGTTCTTCTGTCTGCTTCTATCCCATTCAGGTGGGTGAATCTCCTGTAGGGAAGGCCCTGCTCCAGGAAATCGCCAACATCGGAGACTGCGGTTTTTATTCAACCGCTGATCAGGTCATGACCGGTGCCGGCATGGCCGCTTTTGTTGAAAAAGCATTCCTAAAGAAAAAACCAGCTGCACCCAAGCCTGTAGCAAAAGTGGAAAGAAAAGATTCCGATGGTGATGGTGTTTACGATGATGAAGACAAATGTCCTGGAACTCCAGTTGGAGCCAAAGTAAATGCAGTGGGCTGCTGGACCCTTGACCATGTATTGTTTGATTTTGACAAGGCCGTGATTAAGGCTGCTGCCTATCCCAGACTTGACGAAGTGGTTGTAATCCTGAAAAAAAATCCTGCCATGAGTGTTGAACTCCAGGGACATACGGACAATGTGGGAACCAAAGCCTATAACATGGATCTGTCCCTGAGAAGATCCAATGCGGTTGCCGCTTATCTGGTGGGAAAAGGAATTTTAAGAAACAGACTGGCCACAACCGGTTATGGATACCAGCAGCCTGTTGCCCTGAACGGTACTGATTTCGGACGTTCTTTAAACAGAAGGGTTGAACTTCACCCCTATTAAAACTTAAACAAAGTCCGAAAAAAATCTATTTTTTTTCCGGACATACTCATTTATAAAAATGGGGCATTAAAGAGATAATCTTTGATGCCCTTTTTTATGTCAAAGTTGAAAAAAGGATCTGGCCTGTTTTTTCCACCCCATATCCGCCAAGGGCAGTTACCCTGTCTTTAAAATCATCAGTGGCAATGATATTCAAAAGGGTTTGGATTTTGGAAGAGTTGAAAAAGCGTTCCAGAATAATCAAATCATAGGATTCCGTGATCACTGGAATGAAATCCAGGGAAAGGGCATTTGCGGCCGCCTTTATACCCAGACCTGCATTGGCCCGGCCGGAAAGGACAGCCACAGCCACCGACATGTGGGTATACTCATCATTTTCATATCCCAGAATGTCTTCCGGGTTTATGCCCAATTGCCCCAGCTTGTAATCAAATAAAATTCTTGTGCCTGAACCTGGCTGCCTGTTTATAAACGTCAGCCTTCCGGTTTTCAAGTCTTCAATGGATTCAATATTTTCAGGATTTCCCCTGGGTACAATCAAACCCTGTTCCCTCATGACCAAATTGACAACCCGGACTGGATGGTCTGCCAGGTGTTTTTTGATATATGAAATATTATAACTGCCGTCCTGGGGGTTCAAAAGATGGGCACCAGCCATATGGCAACCCCCTTTTTTAAGGGCCATCAATCCACCCATACTTCCAACATGGCTTGAAGAGATACTGACCTGGGAATTCCCCTGCCGGATCTGATCCGCCAGGACATCCAGGGTATTGTCATGGGAACCTGTGATAACAATTGTATTTTCAATGGCAGAAAGGGGTTTCAGCAAATGGGCCTGGACTTTTTCTTTTTCAGGAATTCCTTCAACATGCCTGGGAATCCGGATAACGCCGTCCGCCTCGGTAAGGGTGGTGATACTGCCCGATCCCCTGGACAGCTGGGATGAAATTAACTCCCCGTCCACAGAACCTATTTTAACCCTCACAAACTCTTCCTGGCCCAATTTAGAGGCCATTTTTCTAACAGGAGACACCTGGGCTGACTGGACATCAAGATCGGGCAGTTGCTGCATCCTGAGCAGCAGAGGTCCGGCAAACAACTCAAAGGCAACAATGGCAGACACTGGATATCCTGGAATTCCAAAAACTGGCTTCTGGTTAATTTCTCCAAACAAAACCGGTTTGCCCGGCATCATGGTAACCCCATGGACATAAACCCGGCCCAGGGAAGAGATCACAGGCTTTGCAAAATCTTCAGACCCTGCAGATGACCCGCCGATAATGCAGACCATATCGTAATCACCCGAGGTTGCGTCTGCCACTGCCTGGCGAATGGTTTCAAAATTATCTCTGAGCATGGGATGAATGTCAAACCCTGCCCCATGATCCTGGCATAGCCCCCCCAGAACCGTGGAATTGGATTCCACAACATCTCCGGCTGTAAAGGTTTTTGGCTGGATCTCCTGCCATTGTTTGAGTTCAGACCCGGTGGGGATGATCAAAACCCTGGGCTGTTTATACACCAAAACCTGGAAAATACCCCCGGACAAAAGAGCCCCAAGGGAATAGGAATTGATCTTATGACCCCGGGGGAATAAAAGCTGGGTGGCCACGATATCCTCTCCCATTTTCCTGACATTCTGCCAGGGAAAAACAGGGGACTCAATTTCAATGTGTTTGTTGTCCAGTATATTAAGGTGCTCAATCATGATAACACTATTGGTGCCCTGGGGCATGACGTGGCCGGTATTGACCCAGAAGGCATTTTCCCGGGGAACAAGAGTTTTCGGGACATCCTGGCTGGCCCCAAAGGAATCTTTAGCATCCAGGGCGATACCATCCATGGCTGCGGCGTGAAAATTGGGAGAAGAGATAGCAGCCACTGCAGGTTTTGCCAGAACCCGGTTCTTTGATTTTACCACATCAATGGTTTCAACATCAGTGACATGATCTTTAAAATGGTCAAAAAGGCATTGCTTTGCCTCTTCAATACTCTTCATGTCCAGATATACGTTTCTTTTTGAATTCATTTGCTCTGCTCTTTAGTTTTAATCTTTATATGCTTTATTTTTATGGAATTTTGCTGATTATAACAAAATGATATCAACCATGGTGTCTTTTTCAAGGCCTTCCACATTTTCCCCGATTTCAAGAAGGCCATCTGCATGGATCATGGTCCTGATCAGCCCTGATTTACCCAGAACCGGCCGGGCCAGCATCTGCCCATTGTCATTTTCAAGTATTACCCGCAAAAAATCCCTCCTGCCCTGGGCAGAAGAGACATTCCTGGTCAGCCTGGCTGGAATCCTTATCTGTTGAACAGGTTTTTTATATCCCCGGAGCTGATTTAAGAAGGGAATTACCACAATTTTCAGTACCACCATGGCTGAGACCACCTGACCGGGAAGGCCCCATACCGGTTTATTACCGCTTCTGGCAAGGATGGTGGGTTTGCCTGGACTTATTGACATCCCATGCACCAGGACCTGGGTGTCCGGCAGGGAAGAAAGAACATCCAGTGTATAATCCCGTGTGCCAACGGAACTGCCACCGGAGATCAAAACCATATCGGTTTCTTCAAGGGCCTTTTCACTGGTTTTTTTAAGGGCCATGGGATCATCCTTGACAATACCGTATCGAATGGGCAGGGCATGGGCCTGTTCCACAAACCCTGCCAGGGTATAGGAGTTAATATCCCTGATTTTCCCGGGACCGGGTTCCTGTGTAATGGGAATGATTTCATCCCCTGAAGAAATAATACCAACCTTTGGCCTCTGATAAACAGGCAGTTCAGAAAACCCCAGACCTGCCGCAAGTCCTGCCTCCTGGGGCCGTATAAAGACCCCGGATTCCAGCACAATATTGTTTTTGGCAAAATCCTCGGAAGCATCAATAACGTTCTGGAGAGGCGCCACACTCTTGTATATCTCCACGGATGTCTCATCCACTGCCTCGGTATGTTCCACCATGACAACACTGTCCGCTCCCCGGGGCAGCATACCACCGGTAGATATTCTGGCTGCCTCTCCCCTGGCCAGGGAAAAATCCGGCACCCTGCCCATGGGGACGGTGCCAGCGATTTCAAGCCAGGCAGGGCTGGACTCTGAAGCACCAAAGGAAGAAGCTGACTGAACTGCATATCCGTCCATGGTGGCCCGCCTGAATCCTGGCATGTCTTTTGGAGCAATCAAATCTGCTGCCAGTATTCTGGAACAGACATCCCCCACATCAATGGTTTCTATATCCACTGCCGGGAATTCCCTTACCAGGGAAAAAACCTCTTCAAGGTTTTTTACATTGAAAAAATGATTCATTGCAGGTTTGACCTTGAGGATAATGCATCTTTCACCCGTTCCATGGCAAGGGTCACATTTTCCAGGCTGTTAAAAGCGGAAATTCTTATATATTGGTTACCGCATCGACCAAACCCTGCGCCAGGGGTGCACACCACCGAAGCCTTGTTGAGCAGAAGGTCAAAAAAGCTCCAGGAATCTCTGTCTTT
>NBML01000015.1 GCA_002085465.1 Desulfobacteraceae bacterium 4572_89
TGTTCTGGGAACTTGTCATGAACCTGATTTCAAAAAAACCGTTATCCATAGGAGATCTTGACTCTGCTGTTATCGGAATGATTTTCGGTGTTATGCTGCCTGCAACAGCCCCGTGGTGGCTGGTGGTGGTGGGAACCTTTGTGGCCGTTGTCATCGGTAAGATGATTTTCGGCGGTATCGGATCCAACCCCTTTAACCCTGCCCTCATTGGTATGGCTTTTCTCATGCTATCCTGGAAAATGATGTTTGATTTTGATGCTGCCTATCTTAATTATGAATTTAATTTTACGGCTCTGGCACCCCTGGCCGCCCTCAAGTTCAAAGGCGCTTCCGAAATTGCAGGTCTTTTTCCCCTTGGGAATCTGATCATGGGCAAACAGATAGGCGCCATTGGTTCCACCTTTGGCCTGGGAATTATTTTCGGCGGAATTTACCTTATACTAAGGGGTTATATACGCTGGGAGATTTCCATTTCATTCATTGCGGGTATTGTTGTAACAGCTCTCTGTTTCAACATGGCAAACCCGGAAACATATGGCGGTCCGATTATCCACCTCTTTACCGGGTATACCCTGCTGGGCGCTTTCTTTCTGACCACTGAGAACTCCTCTTCTCCGGTGAACAAAATCCCCATGTTTATCTATGGATTTTCTGCCGGATTGATGATTATTCTCATGAGGAATATCGGTATATATCCAGACGGGACCGTGCTTGCTATCCTGTTGCTGAACCTTATTAACCCCCTCATTGATAGCATTAGACCAAAAGCTTTGGGAAAGGGCGTACACAATGCGTGAAATGATAAATATGATCGTTGTCTTAACAGCACTTACCGCCTTTTCGGGCGGACTTCTGGCTGCGGTTCAATCCGGTACTGAAGTTCAAATTGAAAATCAGATTCTGAAATTTCAAAAAGCACCAGCCATAAAGGAACTTTTTCCAGAAGCAACCAATGATCCATTGGCAGAACGCTTCACCATAAAAAAAGATGACCTAGAACTTCAAATATTTCCCGGCAAATTATCAGATGGATCAAAGGTTGTTGCCTTTGAAACAAAAGGAACCGGATTCGGAGGCCCAGTAGGCCTGATGGTGGGAATAGACCTTGAAACCGACAAGCTTATAGAAGTCAGGGTCACTACTCATTCGGAGACACCGGGCATCGGGTCAAGGGCAAAAGATGATCTTGCCTTTGTATCTCAATTTGCAGGAATAGGTCTTGATACAAATTTTGCCATAAAAAGTGAAAATGGAGATATAGATGCCATGTCTGGTGCTACTGTCACCTCAAAAGGTCTCTGTGTCGCAGCTGCCAAGGCAAAAGAAGTCTATCAGAAACTGAAACCTGAAATTATGAAACAGATAAAATAAGGCAACTTACTTAGATATTCAGGAGATATAAATTATGGCACAATCCTTGGTAAAAGAATTTACAAAAGGACTCTGGGCTGAAATACCGCCATTTCGTTTGGTTTTGGGGCTCTGTCCCACCCTTGCTGTTACCAAATCAGTTGAAAACGGCATTGGAATGGGTATTGCCACCACCTTTGTTCTTGTTTTTTCAAACTTTCTCATATCACTGCTTCGAAATGTAATTCCCTCGAAAGTCAGAATTGCCAGCTATGTTGTCATTATCGCCACTTTTGTTACTATTGTGGAATTGGTAATGCAGGCATACACCTATGAACTATTTTTAAAACTTGGGATTTTTATTCCCTTGATTGTTGTTAATTGTATAGTTCTTGGCAGGGCGGAAGCATTTGCCAATAAAAACGGTCCTGTTCTGTCCATTGCCGACGGACTGGGAATGGGCATAGGTTTCACTGCCTCCCTAGCAGCTCTCGGTGCTGTCAGAGAACTATTAGGCAATGGCACACTGACCATCTGGGGCGGTGTTCCCGCCTTTGAAATGGGCGCCAATTTTCTTCCCTTCAAGTTCATGGTTGAGGCTCCCGGCGCATTTGTAGGACTGGGACTTATGCTTTGTATGATGAACCTCATTGGTAAAAAATAGAAAGGAAATAACTCATGGGTGATTTATTCGTCCTGGCCATAAGCTGCATTTTCATTAACAATATTCTCCTTGCGCAGTTTCTTGGAAACTGTCCTTTTCTCGGGACATCCAAAAAAATGGAAACTGCAGTGGGTATGGGTATGGCCGTTGTCTTTGTTCTTGTAATGGCCGGTCTTATTACTTGGATTGTTGACGTCTATCTGTTAAAAGCATTACATGTTGAATATTTGCGAACTGTTTCTTTTATTCTGGTTATTGCATCCCTTGTCCAATTTGTGGAAATGTTCCTTAAAAAAAGTATCCCTGGCCTCTATGCTGGTCTTGGGATTTTTCTTCCCCTGATCACAACAAATTGCGCGGTCATGGGTGTCTGCCTTATCAATATCAAAGAAGATTACACTTTTCTTGAAGCTGCTGTATCTTCTTTTTCCTATGCTGTTGGATTCGGCCTTGCCCTGGTTCTGTTTGCAGGGGTCAGGGAAAGAATTAATCTTGCCAGGGTTCCAAAAGCCCTGCAGGACACATCCATAGGCCTTGTGACTGCAGGTATAATTGCTTTGACATTTATGTCATTTAAGGGAATGGTTTAAAACATTGGAATATTTATTCTGAAAATTAAATCTTTTGCAAGAATATTCTAATTAATTAAGGGGATATTATGATTCCAGCTTTATTGTTCATGTTAGGTATCGGTGCTGTCTGCGGTATTGTGCTTAGCCTTTCATCCAAGGTCTTTTATGTGTATGAAGACCCGAGAATAGCACGTGTTGAAAACAACCTGGCAGGCGCCAACTGTGGTGGATGCGGATATGCAGGATGTTCTGCTGCTGCTGATGCCATTGTTTCCGGCAAGGAAACACCCAGCCTTTGCATAATCAATAGCAAAGACGGAGTGGAGGCTGTGTCTAAAATCATGGGGGTAGATGCTGGATCTGCAGAAAGCCCTATGTCCTATAATATGTGTGAAGGTGGAAACCGTGCCGAAGATAAGTACCATTACATGGGAGTTTCAACCTGCAAGGCCATGGCTGCCGCATTTGGAGGAAAACGGGTCTGTGAAATAGGTTGTATCGGTCTTGGCGACTGTGTCAGGGCCTGCCAGTTTAATGCGCTTTATATGGGGCCGGACGGATATCCTGTTGTGGATGACGACCAGTGTGTTGGCTGCGGTGCATGTCAAAAGGCCTGCCCCAAGGATATTATAGAGGTAAAGACCCTTTCTGAGAAGCTCATGAAGTTTAACCAGATGAATGATCCCCTGGCACCCTGTGCCCAGACCTGCCCTGCTGAAATCAATATACCCAGGTATATAAACCAGATAAAGGAAGGGAAATACAAGGAAGCTGTGGAAACCATCCGCATGAGAAACCCGCTTCCCCTTGCCTGCGGCGGTGGAGGGCCGGCCGGTCTTTCCTGTGCCTTCTTTTTACGACGTCTTGGACATCAGGTTGATATTTTTGAAGCCATGCCTAAACTTGGTGGCATCATCAGATATGGTATCCCTGAATACAGACTCCCCAAAAAGGTCCTTGACTGGGAAATCCAGGGAATCCTGGATCTTGGGATCAAATCCTATACCAATGTCAGATTTGGCAGGGACTTTGGACTTGGATCACTCATGGCAAGTGGATATGGGGCTGTATTCCTTGGAATAGGAGCCTGGGAAGATTACTCCCTCGGCATTGAAGGAGAAGATCTGGACGGATGCTTTAAGGGTATTGATTTCCTCTCAAGAACTGCATCTGGTGAAAAAATTAAACTTGGCAGGACAGCAGCAGTTGTTGGTGGTGGAAATACCGCGGTTGACTGTGCAAGAACCCTTTTAAGGCTTGGTCTTGAAAAAGTTTATATGGTTTATAGAAGAACCCGCAAGGAGATGCCTGCCAATGAGGTTGAAATTGTAGCCTCGGAAGAGGAAGGCATTGACTTTGTATTTCTTGCAGCCCCCACCAGGGTAGTTCCCAATGAAGAAGGGAAATGCGGCCAGCTGGAATACCTTAAAATGAAGCTGGGAGAGCCTGATGCCTCAGGCCGGCGCCGTCCTGAACCCATTGAAGGCTCTGAAACCCTTCTGGATGTTGACATGATCATCTCTGCCATTGGCCAGGCACCTGAAACATCATTTAAAAAACAGGACCCCCATGCCAGGATGGGCGAACTGGAATTGACCCGGTGGAACACCATTGACAACGATCCAGCCCTTCTGCAATCTTCCATTCCCTATATTTTCACGGGTGGTGATTCTGCAACGGGTCCTTCTCTTGTGGTAACTGCCATTGGCGGTGGCCGTCGGGCAGCAAGATCCATAGACTGTTTTCTGAAAGGTGAACCCGTGGAACCGGTAAAGGATTCATTGCAGGATAAAAGAATTAAAAAATCCATTTTTACCAGTGTGGACGGAATTAAAAAGACCCCAAGGGCAAAAATGCCTGAAGTACCTGTTGAGAAGCGTCTTGACTCCATGATTGAAGTTGACCTGGTACTACCGGAGGATTCGGCTCTTAAGGAAGCAGACCGTTGCCTTAATTGCTGCAGGATCTGTTATAACCCGGATTCTGATTTTCCCATGGCCAATTAAATAATCAGTTTAAAAAAAGCCAAAAAATCTGCTCCATGAAACGGTCAGGTCTTTTTGCACAATCAAAAAGGGTATCTGAAATTATTTGGATGCCCTTTTTGATTAATACTTAATTAGAAGACAATGAACCAGACAAAATTAAAATTTCTCGGCATCTGTTCTGCTTCCATACTTATTCTGTCAGGAATGATTGCAGGCTTCTTCTTTCTTAAAATGAATGCATTCCTCCATACTCCTGCATCTTCAAGAAACCCTTCACTTCCTGAGCCAAGCTTAAATTTAATTCCAGGGAACATTATTTTTACTATCCACCCGGGACAGGGCCTGAACCAAATTGCAGCAAATCTTGAAAAACAAGGACTCATATCAAGTCAATTGCTGTTTAAACTCTATGTTCAATATAAAAAAGCAGACACCAGGCTTATGGCAGGCGAATACCGATTGTCGGCCTCAAAAACCCCTGTAGAGCTCCTGGATATAATTTTAAAGGGCAGGGTCAGGTTATATCGACTCACCATACCCGAAGGACTGAATATGGATGAAATTGCCACTCTCGTGGAAAATTCCGGTTTCTGTTCTGCATCTGATTTTCTCTCTCTTTGTCTGAATTTTGATTTTATCCGGAAATTAAAGATAGACTCTCCTTCCCTGGAAGGATATTTATATCCTGATACTTATTTTTTTCCCAAGCACACCACCTGTGATCAAATTATCAGGAAAATGGTTGATGCCTTTCACATTATCTATACCCAGAAATGGCTGGAGCGGACAAAAACACTTGGATTTACCGTTCATGAAATAGTCACCCTGGCTTCCATTATTGAAAAGGAAACCGGGGATGCCTCTGAACGTCCTTTAATTTCTTCTGTATTCCACAACCGGTTAAAAAAAAAGATGCGACTTGAAAGTGATCCCACGGTTATTTATGGGGATAAGGATTTTGACGGAAGAATCAGAAGAAGGCATTTACAACGGAAGACCCCCTATAATACCTATCAGATACCGGGGCTTCCCCTTGGACCCATCGCAAATCCTGGTGCCCTGGCCTTACAGGCAGCCTTGTATCCGGAGGTGAGCAAATATCTGTTTTTTGTATCAAAAAATGATACAACCCATAAATTTTCAAAAACCTTTACGGAACATAATCTGGCTGTAAAAAAATACCAGCTCAATCGCTGAATAAAAAAAATACCGGGTCAACCGTCAAATTGAGCAAATTGTTTAATATAGACGATCACGGCACCGCTTTGGGATTTCTTTTTCCTGTCCCATTCATAGGCCAGAACAATATTTTCTTTTTTCAAAGCCTTGAGCAAATTTTCAATAACATCGGGCAGCACAGGACCTGTATCAGAGTGAAGCCCTTTACCTACAATAACGCGCAGGGTGAAAAACCCCTGAAGTTTGCAGGTTGTAATAAAGGATTTAGCCTTAATCTCAGCTCCAACAGCTGTGAACCCGTGAAGATCCAGATCTTTTTCCGGCAAGGGATACCTACCCAGTCTTTTTTTTTCTGGCATGGGATTTGGTTTCTTTTTTTGAAAACTTGTTTTTTGTTTTAAGTATTTTCCGGACAGAGCCCCATGCTGTTCCGGAAAAAACTCAGTTTCAAGATCATCAATCACTGGAAGTCCATGTTTATTCAATCTGGGCTTATTCAATATAGGTTTATTCAGTCTAGATTTTTTCTGTCCCCCACAGGACTGAATTTTATCTTCCTGGCAACTCTCATCTGCCGGCTTTCCATGAACAGGTTTTTCACTGAATACCGATAAAAAGTCATGGTCTGAATCCAGAACCGGCAAATCATTTTTCATGATTTTTTTTTTAAATTTTTTTTTTATTTTATCCTCTTTTGTCATGGGGATATTCTATAGGAAATGGTTGTTTTTTTCAACCCAGGCCCCTGTCTTATATTTGACTTTACCCATTCATCCTGTTATTGTCGCTTTTATGAAAATTGGCAGCATTGTAGAATATATTGATCAGCAAAAAATAATTTCAGCGGTCATCCTAAGCGAGAAAAAAGGCAAACTCAGATTACTCAATGAGAACAGTCGGGAGGTCAATTTTTCTGAAAAAAGGCTATCCCATATTTCAAAGCTATGTCTGGATACCAGTCTTTCCAGAATAGCCCTTATTAATCTTCTGAAACAAACTGCTGAAAACAGAAAAAAATTATCTGAAACAATTGATATCAGGGAATTATGGGAGATTCTCCATGATGAACCAGATGAGATTGATCTTTCAGCCATGACCCTGTTCTGTTTTGATCCTCCCCTGACACCAGACCATGAAGCTGCTGTAATACGGGCATTTTTCAATGACCGGCTCTATTTCAAATTTAACAAACTTGTTTTTACTCCCTGCACACCTGCCCAGGTGGAAACAAAAAAACGACAGCTCAAAGAAGAAGAGAGAAAACAGAGCCTCATCCAGAAAGGTGTGTCCTGGCTGGCCCTGATGCTTCTTAAAAAAGTACCTGAATATCTTGAACCAGCGGATAAGGGTGTAATAGACATATTAAAATCATACTATCTGTTTGGTAATGATTCCCATGTTTCCTCCATTGCCAGACAAATGATGAAAAAATCCAGCCTCCATGATCCAGACCAGTTATTCAATATTTTTGTAAAAGCCGGTATCTGGAAACAAGATGAGAATATTGATCTATTGTCCATGGATATTCCCACAAAATTTTCAGATAGTGTGCTGAAAAATGCTGAAAAACTGTGCAAATCCCACAATCAGGTGATTAATGATCCTTTGCGCAGGAATTTGACCCATGTTCCTTTGATCACCATTGACGGCCAGTCCACCCAGGACTATGACGATGCAATCAGCCTTGAAAATACAGAAAACGGATACAGGCTGGGCATACATATCATTGATGTGGATGCTTATATCAAGAATGGAGATCCCATTGATCTGTCAGCCAGGCATCGTACCAGCTCCATTTACATGCCCGATGACAAGCTGCCCATGCTGCCGCCCAGCCTGTCCGAGGATCTTTGCAGCCTCAAGGAGGGAGAAATCAGACCCGGCATCAGCATCCTGGTTCAGATGAACCGCTTTTTTGAAGTACTGGATTACAGCATTGTGCCCAGCATAATCAAGGTTCACAAACAGATGAGCTATTCTGAAGCCAATCTGCTCAACGGGAAAAATGATCCCATTACAAGTCTTTATAAAATTGCCACCATTTTACGGGAAAAACGGCTGAAAGCCGGCGCCATTCAGATTACACTGCCGGAAGTCAACGTCTGGATTGATGAAAACAAAGAGATCAGATATTCCAAGGTGGACCGGGAAAATCCGTCCAGGATGCTGGTATCGGAAATGATGATTCTTGCCAATTCCCTCATGGCTGAATTTCTGTCAAATCACAGTACCCCTGCTGTGTTCAGGTCCCAGCCCCAGCCCAAACAAAGATTGTTCAAAGGAATTGAAACTGCTCTCATGCCAAACTTTATGCAGCGCAAGCAATTAAGCCGGGCCATGATAGGCACTTCTGCTGAAACACATTCAGGGCTGGGAGTTAAGGCCTATGCCACGGCAACTTCCCCCATCAGGCGATACCATGACCTTCTTACCCAGCGCCAGATCAAGGCTGTGCTGGGCTTTGGAAAACCCTATTCAAACATGGAACTTGAAGAAATTCTCCAGAGCATTTCCATACCCATGGCCAATGTCGGCCGGATCCAGGGAGCCCGAAAACGGTATTGGCTGATTAAATATCTTGAAACCATGAGGGGAAGCTGCTGTGAAGCACTTGTTCTGGACTGCCACAGAGATCATTATAATATCCTGATCAAGGAATTAATGCTGGAGACCAGACTGCCGCCTTCGGGTATTAAACTCAAAACCGGAGATGTTATCCAGGTAACCATCCAGCATGCAGATGCCAGAAGAAACCAGCTTTCCCTGTTTACTGCCTGAATATTTACTGCCTGCATAATCATTAACAGCCAGGATCCTGGATTATTATCTGGACCCTGGCTATACATATTTAAAGCTTGGATATAGTGTTTAAAGCTTAAATCCTAGTGCTTGAAGCTTCTCTGGCCGGTATAGACCATGGTGGCATCATTTTCATTACAGGCTGCGATTGACTGGTAATCATTCAAAGACCCACCCGGCTGGATTACTGCCTTTACTCCCTGTTTCAGCCCCACATCAATGCCGTCCCTGAATGGGAAAAAAGCATCTGAAACCATTGTGGAGCCCATGAGGCCGCCCTTTACATCTGCCACATCCTTTACAATTTGAGCTTTCTTGTCCACATCTGTCATATCGGCAAAGGACACATTATGCTGTTCAAAACAATACCGGTCGCAGAGTTTGCGATAGGCCTTATCCACTGCAATTTCAGCCACACCCACCCGGTCCTGTTCCCCGGTACCGATTCCAACGGTGGCATTGTCCTTAACATAAATTACAGAGTTAGAGGTGATGCCTGATTCCACAAGCCACCCAAAAAGCATGTCCTCATATTCCTGATCCGTGGGTTTCCGGTTTATCTGATAGGATTCCCCCTTGTATTCAGTGGAAGCAATTACAAGATCCTCTTTTTTTAATGTTTCAGGAACAAAGGACCACTGGGCCACAAGACCGCCGTCCATGAGGCTCTTAAAGTCAATCACCCTCTGGCCGATATAGGACTGAAGCTTGTCAATGGCATTGATCTGGATCACCCGGAGATTCTTTCTTGCACCCAGGATATTAAGGGCTCCATCCTCAAATTCCGGTGCCACAACAACCTCTGCATACTGGCTTGCTATGGCTTGGGCCGTGGCCTTGTCAACGGCTTTATTCAAAGCAATACAACCACCAAAGGCTGCTACCCGGTCTGCCATATAAGCCTTGGCATAGGCCTCTTCCAGACTGCTTGCCCGGGCCGCACCGCATGGATTGTTATGCTTGACAATAACTGCGCAGGGGGTATCGGTAAAATATCTCAAAATATTCAAAGAGTTGTCTGCATCGGTGAGATTTGTCTTGCCTGGATGTTTTCCAGACTGGAGCAGTTCAATATCCGATACAAGGTATTTTCCCGGGCTTATGGTCTGGGCATCCCCAAGGGCCAGATTCCCGTTGGCAAGCCTGTAAAGGGCTGCTTCCTGACCTGGATTTTCCCCGTAGCGAAGCCCTTTATTTACCCCCTCAATTACCCAGGATACCTTTTCGTAAAAAAGGGTCTGGCGTTTATCCCCATCCACAAAAGAGACTTCCATATGGGGGGTAAAATGGTCATCCATGATGGTTTTGTACATTTGTTTCAAATCTCTGGCCATGTCTTATTCTCCTGATTGATAGCATGATTGAACCTGGGTTAGGGATCTCTGGGCAAGAAAATCGGCAATGGTCCTGTCATAGACTGCTGTATGTTCAAAGGCTTTTCTGGACAATTCAAACCGGTCTTCCAGGGAAAGTGCCCCGTTCTGGGATTTAAGCCTGGTCAGAATATCCGGGTAAGAGGCTGGATCCACCACCGAGGCAACACGGATGAAGTTTTTGGCAGATGCTCGTATCATTGTGGGGCCGCCAATATCAATATTCCCCCTGGCATCTTCCACAGTAACTCCTGATTTGGCAATGGTTTCACTAAAGGGATAGAGATTCACAATAACCATGTCCAAGGCCAGGGCTTTCGTCCTTTTTAAATCTTCCTGGTGGGCATCATTATAGGTTTCCGTCAAAAGGCCCAGGTAAATTTTAAAATCAAGGGTTTTTACAAGCCCTCCCTGGGTTTCAGGCTGACCCGTATACTCGGAAACCTGTTTCAGGCATTGATCAGCTTTTTTGCCTAGAATTTCCTTGATTGCAGCGTAGGTACCCCCTGTTGAAAGAATCAATATATCTGGATTCAATTCAACCATTTCCGGGATAAATTCCTCCAGGCCTGATTTATCAGACACACTCACCAATATTGTGTTTATCCTGACCTGGTCATCAATTTTATCTACCACATTTTTCCCCATGATCCATCCTTTATAAGCTATTGGTATATCTTTGTTCTGGTTATTCTTTGAGCCTGCTTCTGAGTCTATTTTTGAACCTATTTTTGAACCTATTTTTGAGTCTGGTATAGAAAACAAAACCATTGCTTTGAAAAGCCAATTAATAAAAAATTTATCATAAATCAGGTTTGAAGTACAGAAGGTTCTTGTTACATTTATTCATACCGAATATAATTCGGTGAATCTTCTTTTATTTCTTTAAAATATTTTAAAAATTCAGGTTGACAATCTAATAATATTCGATAATATACAAATATAATCGAATATACAATATCAATATTCACCATGTAACCACAGATTTTGGAGTCACAGATTATAAAAGACCCCTTACAGATTACATGAACGGAAAGGCATAAAAAATCATAATGGATAAAATTGATTGCCACACCTTAAAAGCCCTGCAAAAAGACGGCAGAAAAAAAAACAGCGACCTGGCCAGAGAAACCGGCCTTGCACCGTCCACCATGCTGGATCGGGTTAAAAAGCTTGAAGACAAAGGTATCCTCAAAGGATACAGGGCAGTTGTCAACCCTGAAAAATTAGGGCTGAAAGCCCAGGGATTTGCCTGTATCTCTCTTGATCGGCACCAGGTCAGGGATATTCAGATCCTGGAAAACACAATCAAGGAGATACCAAATGTCAGGGCATGCTACCATATCACAGGTCGGTTTGATTATCTTCTCCATGTGGTGGCCCAGGACCTGAACGAATTTGGAAAATTGATCAAAAAAAATCTTGCCACCATTCCGGGAATTGGAAAAATAGAGACCTTTCTTGTGTATGAAGAAGTCAAGCCTGATGAGGGATGGCCCATTGATGCAGCCGAAAATTTGTAGCAGCCGAAAATTTGTAGCGGCAGAAAATACGTAGCGGCAGATATTTTGTAATGAATTATAAATAAAAGGAGAAAGCAATGGCTCAGAAAAAAGCAATTCATGATTTTTACAAAATGAAAAAAGCAGGAGAAAAAGTCACCTGGCTGACATCCTATGATTTCCCCACAGCTCAGTTTGCAGAGAATGCAGGTCTTGACATGATCCTTGTGGGAGATTCCCTGGGTATGTGCGTTTATGGGTACAAAGGCACGGTTCCCGTAACCATGGATCAGTGCATTGTCCATTGTGATGCTGTCCGAAGGGGTGCCCCAAACACATTTATTGTTGGAGACATGCCCTTTATGAGCTATCAGACCAGCGATACAGACGCAGTTTATAATGCAGGCCGATTTCTCAAGGAAGCAGATGTGGATGCCATAAAACTTGAAGGCGGCACCCGGGTTGCAACCAGAATCAAGGCCATTGTGGAGGCCGGCATTGTTGTCATTGGCCATATCGGCCTTACCCCCCAGAGTTCAGGTGCTTTGGGCGGTCATAAGGCCCAGGGAAGAACAGCCAAAGATGCTGCCATGGTGGTTGAGGATGCCCTGGCAGTTCAAAAGGCCGGCGCCCAGATGCTCCTGGTGGAAGCTGTCCCTCCGGAAGTGGCACAATATATTGCCCAGACCCTTACCATACCGGTATACTCCATTGGAGCTGGCAAAGAATGTGATGGCCAGCTGCTCATTGTCAGCGACCTTATCGGCCAATTCCAGGCTTTTACACCGAAATTTGTTAAAAAATACTGCGACGTGGCCACCATAATCACCAATGCCATGAAAGACTATTGCAAAGATGTCCGTGAAGAAAAATTCCCCGAAGACCAGCATTGCTACCACATGCTGGATGGAGAAAAAGAAGCATTCATGGCCCAGATGAAAGACAGGGCAGATGGATGAGACTTGAGCAGTTAATTGGATGAGCTTCAAGAAACAAAAATAAACATAAAAAACTGGAGTAAAAACATGGAAGAAAAATTAATGATCCAGCAAAAAGATCTGGATGCTGTAAACCAGATGTTGATGAATCCTGACAACAAATTATTTAAAGACCTGAACAAACTCATTGAAAAATTTGGCGGAGCAGATGCCATCAACAAAAAGGCGAAACAGGCAAGAGCCCCGGAAAACCTTATGCAGAGGCTTAAAGATATAAATTCTCCCTATGTGGCTGACCTTGAATGGCTCCAGAAGCAGAGGGATAAAAAAGCCTTTATCTCCATGGAAAATTATTCCAAAAAAGTTCTGGGTGAGGACGCTGACCTGTCTGTTGTAGATACGAAAAATGCCGTTACTCTGGAAATTTCTGCCATGCAGTTTTTCCCCTGGTTCATTGCCCAGGCCCGCCAGGCCATTGAAAACCAGGAACTCATGCCCGGACGGATTATCCGTGTCAGAAATATGGCGGAACAGGCTGAAGATCACGGAGATATCATGGCCACAGCCCTGGCCATGCAGATCATCGGGGCCACCTATGTGGAATCCCTGGATACCCGGGGCACTGACGGCTCAAATATTCACCTGGTCGGCGGGCCTGAAACCCTGACCGGCTTTTTCACCGGTATTGGCCAGCCCAATGACTACCCCATTAAATGGGCAGAGGAATATTTAACCTATTTCACCCGATATGGTATTCAGCAGGTTTTAAATGTTAATTCCGGCACCATCCTTCTGGGATATTTCATGCATCGCCTGGGTGTGGACATCCAATTTAAAATCTCTGTATATGTGGGGAATGATAATCCTTTTTTCATCATGTGGACTCTGATGACAGCCAGGATGTTTACAGGAGAGAACAATTCCACACCATTGGTAGGCTTTAATTTGTCCAATTCCGTAAACAATGAAACCATACGCCATGCCAATGAAATCAGGAAACAACTGGGCCTGGAACAACAGGTACGATTTGAGCACCATATCACAGAAACCTATAAATCCATTGTTGGCCAGCCCTATAATAGAAGGGATGAACTGGTTGAAATTGCAAAAGAAGTCCCCAACATTTCAGCCAAACATGAAGGCGGTGAGCCGGAAATTGAAGTAACCAGAGATCATCCTTCCGATATCCTGGAATATTTCATGACCAAAAAAGATATACTTGATAAAGGACTCATGGACTCCCTCCAGACCAATTATCTGGACAAACACCATTCAGTCAATCTGACGGCCCAGGCCCTTATCAAAGCTGGTATTGGTGTAATTGCAGCCCAAAACCTGCACTGATTTTTAACGAGACAAGGCCAATTTTAAAAAAGGACGTTTACACATGATACCTTCAAAAATGAAGCAGTTTTTACAGGACTCCCTGCCAAAAAGCAGCTGGAATAACCGGTTAATAAAATCAGGCCCCTCCCGATTCCTTGAATTCGGCCCCTTGGATGTGGACCGGCTCCACCGGTTAGGGATTCGTGTGGACCGCCTGGGACCCAGACTTGTGGTCTGCATGTGGAACCAGGACAGCCCCGTGGAAATCGGGGGGTTCCTGGTTGTGGACAACCTGGCCATGGGTCAGCCCTCCATGGGCGGCACCCGCATGCTCCCGGACATCACCCCGGATATAATCCACAACCTGGCCCGGGGCATGACCCTGAAAAATGCAGCTGCGGACCTGCCCTTTGGCGGAGGAAAATCAGGCATTGTCTGTCCTGAAAACCTTTCAGAGACTGACCGCCACGAGATTATAAAGGGATTTGGACAATTATTAAAACGCTATAAAGACATTTATATTCCAGGCCCTGATGTGGGCACCAATGATGCGGACATGAAAACCTTTGCCATTGAAAACGGGCTGAACAATGTTGTTTCAAAACCGGCTGACATGGGAGGAAATAGAATAGACGAGCTGGGAGGTGCTGCCAATGGAGTTGTTGTGGCCACCAAAGCTTTGCTGGAGAATTTGCCCAAATTAAAACAACTGCCCCAGTTCAGGGACATGGAAATCCCCAAACCTTCTGAACTGGATATTCTTATCCAGGGGTTCGGAGCTGTTGGAGCCCATGTTGCAAGAATTTTCCATGATTATGATCCTGAAAACAGCCCCATCATCAAAGGCATCAGCGATGCCACCGGGTACCTGTATAACAGTGGAGGACTGCCCTGGCAGCAATTATTTGAAATGTGGAAACAGTTTAATGTGGTTTCCCAGAAATACTTTCATGATACCATCATGCACGGAACCCACCCGGAATTACAAAGAATGGTCTATTCCAGTTCTGCCGACAATCTGCTGACCGAGTCAGCTTTCTGCCTGGTCCCGGCATCCCCGGTGTTCAACTACCTGGACCTGGACCAGTCCACCTCCCCTTCCATGACCGTTGACCGCATGGGAAAATGGCGGATCATTGTTGAGGGGGCCAATACCTATTCTCCCAACCCCAACAGAAAATCCGAGCGCAGGCGCATGGAACGTCATGTTTACCGGGATAAGGGGACCTTGATTGCAACAGATTACCTGGTCAATTCCGGCGGGGTTATCTATGCGGCCCACGAACGTATTATCCCCACCCCGGATCATCTGCTGATTCCTAAAAAACACCTGGGCAACTCCAAAGAAATTGAAAAATGGCTAAAAAAAAATCAGGACGATTTTACTGCCCTGGCAGACAAACGGCGCAAAGCAGCAGTGGAAAAGCTTGAAACCGTTATCCGGCGTAACATGGAAGAGCTGGTAGACGGTTTGTGCAAGGATGCAGACAGCCTTCCCTGTGAAATTGCTGAAAAAATAAGTGTCCAGCGTATAGCTTCCATGGAAAAATCCAGAAAAGCCCGGGATGTAATGGCAGATGCCCCCACCATAGAGGTGGACAAAAGCATAACCGACGCTGCCGGTCTTCTGGTGGAATCACCGGTTTCCATGGTCAATGTTGTCTCGGAAAAGGGCAAACTCATAGGCATTGTCACTAATTGGGATATCGCCAGGGCCATGGCCTCGAAACTGGCCATGGATGCGCCCCTGACAAAAGTCATGACTACAGATGTAATCTTCACAGAACCTGATACAACCATCATTGACTGCATCCGCATGCTGGAAAACCATGAAATCTCAGCCATGCCCGTTGTGGAAGACAACAAGGTGGTAGGGGTGATCACCGGGGATATCCTTGCCAGAAGAACCCTCTACAGGCTGCTGCAGACCATGACGGAATAAATGTGATAAAAAGCGTAAAAGTATTAAAAGACTGGCAGGTTTACCTGGTAAAATGTTCAGACGGTTCTCTGTATTGCGGTGTCACCAAGAACCTTGAAAACCGTCTGTTAAAACACAACCAGGGAACAGCTTCAAAATATACAAGATCCAGGCTTCCTGTTGAATTGGTTGGTGTGAGGAAAAATCTTACCAAAACCCAGGCCTTTCAACTGGAGTATAAGATCAAAAAACTGGCTGCTGGAAAAAAAATCTCAGCTTTGACCACAACTTTACATATAACGACTTCATAAAAAAGCTGAGATTTTTTTTACGATTCCATTAACAAAGGGACTTTGGAAATAAAAAATAGCTGCCTATTCCCATATCGATATGGTATTTAAAGGGTTTCAAAATAAAATAAGACTGAGACCCTGTCTTTCTAACCCTTAAATGGAACAAACTCACATGGATACTATTTCCACTTCCCAGCCCTCTAAAGCCTCTGTATTTAGGATTTTTATCCCCTTTGCCCTGGGATATTTTCTTTCCTATCTGTATCGGGTGGTCAATGCAGTGATTGCCCCGGACCTTGTAGCAGATCTGGGCATTGATCCTTCGGAACTGGGACTTTTGACTTCCACATATTTTATTGCCTTTGCCTCTTCCCAGCTGCCCCTGGGAATGCTTCTGGACAGATTCGGCCCCAGGCTGGTGGAAGCCTTTCTGCTCATATTTGCCGGAGTCGGGGCAATTATTTTTGCCATGTCTGATACCCTTACAGGGGTGATTATCGGCCGGGCCTTTATCGGGTTCGGGGTGTCAGCCTGTTTGATGGCAGCCTTTAAATCCTATGTGATCTGGTTTCCAGCCAATATCCTGTCCCGGGTTAACGGATTCCAGATGGCCGCAGGAGGCCTGGGTGCCCTTGCCGCTGCCACACCCGTGGAATTTGCTTTGCACTTCACAGACTGGCGGGGGGTTTTCCTGATCCTGGCCTTTCTCTCCTTTGCCGTTGCCCTGGCCGTATTCTTTGTAGTACCTGAATCCAAAGAAAAAACCAGTCCAGAAAAATTCCGTACCCAAATTGAAGGAATTGGTAAGGTCTTTAAAAGCCCTTACTTCTGGCGCATTGCCCCCTTAACCACCATGGCCCAGGCCGGTTACATATCCCTCCAGGCCCTCTGGATCGGTCCCTGGCTAAGGGACGTGGCGGGCATGTCCCGGGCAGATATTGCAATTATTTTATCCTGGGCTGCCCTGGCCATGATTGCTGGATTTATCAGTCTGGGCTATCTGGCTGAAAAACTTTTCCAAAAAGGGATTCCAGTACTTACCACGGCTGTCAGCGGTATGAGTATTTTCATTGGTATCCAGGCCATGATCACTTTTGATGTCCCCCTGTCACCCACCGTTGTTCTCATACTGTTTGGTTTTTTCGGTAGTTCAGGTATCCTTTCCTATACTGCCCTGACCATGGGCTTTCCCAAGACCCTGTCCGGCAGGGTCACAACCAGTATTAACATGATGGTATTTGTGGGAGCTTTTGTTGCCCAGTGGGCTGTGGGTGCCGTTATCAACCTCTGGGAAGTGTCTGCCACAGGAAATTATGACCCGGCAGGCTATAGGGTCGGTTTCATGGGGCTTCTGGGATGTCAGGTACTGGGGCTTTTCTGGTTCTGGATTTCCAGTTTGATAAATGGCAGAACAAATAATACAGATAAAGCAAATAATACAAACAAGGGGAAAAACAACAATTAAAAATATTTGTGGGAAATCAGAATATTTACTTTATCACCCAGAACCTCACCCAGCTCTTCCAGGGAAATGGCCGGAGGAGTCTTCCGGGCAGGCACCAGGGCCCGCTTGGAAAAAATTGGATCCGTCAGCCAGTAGACATGACCAATACAAACCAAAAAAGTATTGTGGCCGATCCACAGGATAAAATCGCCCTTAAAATTTTCTATCCGCTCCTTGACCCCTGGAATAACCCTGGGCAGATAGGTCTTTTCCCTGTGGGTATAGTTGGTTTTTGAAAAAAAATTCCCCATCTTCCTAGGAAGACATACAGCCGTCATCTTCTTCAATAACTTTGGTATAGCACTCCTTGAGATCCTTATCTGAGTTGGATGTATTATCGCAGTCCGTCATTTTCCCCACAACATCTTTTTGTTCTTCAGCATTGCAATAGTCTTTCTTTTCTGTCATTTGTATTTCTCCATGATATTTTTAAAAAGTAATAAGATTTGAGTTGTGAATAATGAAAGCAGACAAGGTTATCATTGTTTCCTTAAAACTCATATCCCACGACTCAAATTTTTCTGGTTATGCCCGCCAGGGCACATAGCTGCCATTAAAAGCCCCTGCCATTATCAATTCAAACGCTTATTAAACAAGGTAACGAAGCTCATGGGAATGTCAACATGCCCGTTTTTAAATTCTAATAATTCCCAGGCTGGTTTGTTTCAGATAAAAAGAAAAAGGGCAGAATGAAAATTCATCCTGCCCTTCCAAAAATATCATTTATAAATTACGCGTTTATTTTTCTTCTTACAACCCCTGCAAACCCGAGCAAACCCAAACCAAGTAGCATCATTGTGCCAGGTTCCGGGATAACATGGGGAGGTTCACCAGTTGTTTCTCCTATTGTAATAGCACCTGTAAAATGGGAAAGCGCCGGGATATTACCATTCTTTGTCAGCACATGATCTGTAATAAAACTGCCTGTTATCGCAACCGGGTCTACAAAGTAAAGAGCATATTCATCGGCGCCTTTCACTGTATAAAAAGATATTTCCTGATTGACCTCAGCATTTACAAGCGTCCAGCTACCTCCAATCGGTTCAAGCTGGTTATTATCTTTCCATGCGTCAAATATAATGGATATATATGGATCACTCATATTTTCAGGAACCGCTAGCCCATTGTCGACTTCCGTCTTTGCGGTCCCTGAAAATACGAAATCATTATCATTGAAAAACAACCGGGCAAGATTCAAAATATCACTTGGATCATCATTATCGTCGATAACCGTTCCAATATAATACCCAGTGAAATCACTATTTGAGTATCCTGGATCTCCTAAAAGAAGCGAATCTCCAGGTCTGGACCTGTTAACTATATCATAAGTGATACCATCTTTTGTATAGGATTTAACCGGTGAATCATAATCAGGAAATGTTGGAACGGTATCAGGACCTAAAAACGACGGACCCGCTCCAGCATTTGTTACGAATATCAATATCAGACTAATCAAAAAAAACAGCTTCTTCATAAGACTGCCTTTGGCCATGTTTCATTATTCTTATTCTCTTGAACTCAAAAAATAAATGCAAGATTTGTTCCATTCGATTCTGAATTCTGGAAAATCAATCAAACCTCTCATTTTAGAACAGCGTGAGCGTTGGGATACATATGATCAACATATAAATATGTTCTTTTAGACATTTAAAATAAAATCAAACCCATTTTCTTGCCTGCTAAAAAACGGTTCCCTTTAATGGACAAAAAATGTAATATTTTATTACAAAAAATACATAGTGCTTATGGATTTAACGTTACATATTTTTAATATACTAAAATTTAATTTTTATGTATTTTTTTATATATAATGGGAATTTTTTTTCTTATTTTTACATTTAAATAAAACTTCAAACCTTTTATACAACATCTTTGAATCGTTTTAAAAAAGTATCTTCATTCAAAAATATATATATTTCGTTTCAAATGAATATCATATAGAATTATCAATAATTTGAACAGTTTTTAGCTTTTAAAAAAAGAAAATAAAAAAAATAAATTTGATCGTTTAATCCTTTATGATTTGACATTTTGACTATTTTTTTTGACACCATGCAATACATGGCATCTATTTTGCAAAACTTCAAAGCAAAGTCAAAGTAAATTCTATATGAATGTTATTTTTTTTGGAGGGATGATGAAAAAAATTGTACAGGTCACAATCTGCTTAATATTTTTTTTAGGGATAACGGGAAACGTTTTTGCTGGTAAGTACACTTACAACCCAAGTGGGAGAATTTATCATCCTAACGGAAGTGATGTTTTAGATTATAATGCATCTGACATGGATGATTTAGATCATCATTTTGCTTATGAATGGGGAATTGATATCAGTAACATTTCTCAGAATGAAACAATTATTGGTGCCACCCTTTATTTTAATAATATCCAAAATTGGGACAGTAATGCCAATGTTATGCATATGAGCGTTTTAAACGACCCCAGCACTGGCATCACTGCCCAATATGACGATGAAACAGATACTAATCTGTTTGCCGACAGAAATATATCTCCCTACACAGATAACGAGTTGTTTCACTGGAATAATATAAATACAACATATAGAGATATTGCCATTACCCTGACCAAGGATGCTTATGAATCAGATCTTTTGGCTTTGCCTGAATTTATCCCTCCGTCTAATTACAATATAAACAACGGTGATGAAAACGACTACTGGAGGAATTATACCGTTTATAACGAAAGTGGCACAAGCGATCCCAACACCGGCAACCCGACAGATGCAACTTTATGGGATGGGGTTGGGGACGGGGGAACACTTCTTGTCAACACTGATGCGCTCGATAAAATGCTTTTCTATGTTCAGGATAATATTCTCGGGCTAGGATTTGACCCGGACTGCCATTTTAATAACAACGGAGTTAGTCTTATCTTATGGACCAAAACAAGCACTACCGATGTCGTGCCTGAACCGACTTCATTGCTGTTGTTTGGAGCCGGCCTCCTCTTTGCCGCGTCACGCATCAGAAGAAAGACAGTGGTTTAGAGATTTCAACCCATTTTTCCCAAAATCAGATGGCGGGTTAAATTATAAAATTTAATCCTCCATCTTTTTTCCCTTAACTAGGCTACAATTTAGAGTTTTCCTATTTCAATTTCTTTTAAAATCAAATAGTTATTATTTTATTCACCCAGAATATCCCTTGCTTTATCTGCTTCCTTGAATTCAGGGTCAAGTTCCAGAGCCTTTGCCATATGCTTCCTTGCCAATTCAAATTTATTGATTTCATAATAGGCCCAACCCAGGTGATAGTGTGCGAGAGGATTGTCAGGATTCACATCGATGCTTTCCTCTAATTCCCTCAGAGCCAGATCATTGCTGCCCTGGAGAAAGTAGATCCATCCCAGGGTATCCAGGTAATCTGGATTTTTCGGGTCCTTGTCCCTGGCCATTTTTGCAAGGCGCAATGCCTCGTAAATAGAGGCTTCTGTTTCTGCAAGAATAGCGGCCAGCTGATTCGCTGCTGGGGCAAAATCGTTTTTAATGGAAAGCACATCTCTTAAATATTTTTGAACATTTTTCAGGTCCCCCTGGTTGTTATAAATACGGCTTAGATGCATATATGTGGGCAGATACTCCGGTTTCAGCCTTAATAATCTTTCAAAATAATCAATTGCCCCGGCAATATCTTTCTGGTGCTCATGGATAAAGGCAAGCTCTTCAAGGGGAGCCGTCAGGCTGGGTGTTTTTTCAATAGCTTTTTCAAAAAAAATTTTTGCTTTTTCTATATTTCCGGCGGTTCTGAATATTCTGCCCTGGATGAGATCAACCAGGCCGAGTTCAGGTGCCATGGGAGACAGTTTTTGCCGATGGCTGGTACAGGCTTCCAATGCCTTTGCAATTTTTCTTTTCTGCATGTAAATACTGACTTTATAATGCAGGGCATCTATCTCTCCCGGATTAATTTCCAGGGCTTTGTCAAAGGCTTCCAGGGCTTTTT
>NBML01000016.1 GCA_002085465.1 Desulfobacteraceae bacterium 4572_89
GTTCTATTGGATCAAGGGCGGTAATATCCATGGCATAGGCAACCATGGAACCCGCAGCAGACCCCCTGCCCGGTCCTACTGGCACCCCGATTTTTTTGGCATGGGCAATGAAATCCGCCACAATGAGAAAATAACCGGGAAATCCCATATTCAGGATAATGTCAATCTCATATTGAATTCGCTCCCGGTAAAGAGTTTCATCCACATTTGGATTTTTTACCTTTATCCGTTGAAGCTTGCCTTCAAAACCTGCCATGGCTTTTTCTTTGAAAATTTCATCTTCAGATTCATCTTCAGTCATGGCATATCTGGGAAAATGATAGGCTTTTTTATCAAATTCCACATTGCATTTGGCAACCACTTCCCTTGTATTTTCAATGGCATTGGAAAAATGACCAAGGGAATCTTTCATCTCCTGGGAAGATTTAAAATAAAGCTGGTCAGAATCAAACTTGAACCGGTTCTGGTTACTGAATGTGTCCCCGGTCTGGATGCACAAAAGAATCTCATGGGCCTTGGCATCCCCCTTGGACAGGTAGTGGCAGTCATTGGTTGCAACCATGGGGATGGAGAGACGTTCACTGACATCCATAATGCCGGCATTTACCTTTTGCTGGATCTCCATCCCGTTTTCCTGGACCTCCAGATAGAAATTCCCTTCTCCCAGAGTCTCAAGATAAAAACGGGCGGCATTATCTGCAGCATCCATATTGTTTTGAATAATCGCCTGGGGAATATCCCCTTTAAGGCAGGCAGACAGTCCGATTATGCCTTTGGAATGCCGAGCAAGCAATTCCCTGTCAATCCGGGGCTTATAATAAAACCCCTTAAGCTGGGCAATGGATACCAGCTTACATAGATTGGCATACCCTTCTCGATCCTTTGCCAGGAGAACCAGATGATTTAAACCCTTATGATCCATCTGGGTCCTGTCATTCAAAGTTCTTGGGGCAACATATACTTCACAGCCCAGTACTGGTTTGATGGATGCTTTTCTTGCTTTTTCATAAAATTCCGCAACACCGAACATGGTGCCGTGATCTGTCATGGAAACGGCATCCATTCCGTATTCACTGCATCTTTTCAATAGCGAATCAAGACGTATGGCCCCATCCAGCAGGGAATACTCCGTGTGAAGATGCAGATGATAAAATGGAGATGATAACTCTGTCATGGGTGTTTAACTATTCCCCACTCTGTAGTTTGGAGCTTCTTTTGTAATCACAACATCATGGACATGGCTCTCCCGGAGCCCGGCTGAACTGATCTTGATAAACTTGGCTTTTTTATGAAGCTCATCAATGGTGGATGCTCCCAGATATCCCATGCCCGCCTTGAGCCCGCCGATCATCTGGACAATATTTTCCCTTATGGTTCCCCTGTAGGGTATCCTGCCAACAATCCCTTCGGGAACCAATTCCTCGTCTGCATTAGTATCTTTTTGATAATACCTGTCAGAGCTCCCCTTTTTCATGGCTTCCACAGATCCCATACCCCTGTATGCCTTGTAGGAACGTCCCTGGTAAATAACAAGTTCACCCGGACTTTCCTGGGTACCGGCCAGAAGACTTCCCAGCATTACCGAGTCTGCACCAGCTCCCAGGGCTTTGGCAATATCTCCGGAAAACTTTATGCCTCCGTCAGCAATAATAGGAACACCGGTTTTCTTTGAAATTTCCTTGCAGTTTTGAATGGCAGTCAGCTGGGGAACCCCCACACCTGCCACAATACGGGTGGTACAGATGGAACCCGGCCCTATTCCAATCTTCACGGCATCAACACCTGAATCTATGAGGGCCTTTGCTCCGGCTTCCGTGGCCACATTCCCGGCAACCAGCTGGCAATGGGGAAAGGCAGCTTTAATTCGCTTTACAGAATCCATTACGTTTTTCGAATGACCATGTGAAGTATCAATAACCAGAGCATCAGCCCCGGCCCGCAACAGGGATTCTACCCGTTCCATCATATCAGAACCAACACCAATGGCAGCTCCTGCCCGAAGCCGCCCTAAAGAATCTTTACAGGCATTGGGATATTTTTTGATTTTCTCAATATCCTTGATGGTGATCAGTCCCTTGAGCTTTCCTTCTGTGTCAACAACCAGCAATTTTTCAATTCTGTGCTTGTGGAGCATTATTTTAGACTCTTCAAGGGTACATTTTTCAGGAACAGTGACCAGATTTTCACTGGTCATTACATCCCTGGCAAGTTTGTCAAGCTGAGTTTCAAATCTTAAATCCCGATTGGTAACAATGCCAACCAGTTTGTTCCCATCTTTTACCGGAACTCCTGAAATCCGATATTTGGCCATGATCTGCAGGATCTCTGATATAGATGTATCCGGACGAACAGTGACCGGATCCACAATCATACCGCTTTCCGATTTTTTCACCCGGTCCACCTCTATTGTTTGTTCTTCAATGCTCAGGTTTCTGTGAATAAACCCCAGCCCCCCGGTCCTTGCCATGCTGATTGCGGTCAATGCCTCTGTTACCGTGTCCATGGCAGCGCTGACAATGGGAACATTAAGTTCAAGTTCTTTGGTAAGCCTTGTGCTGGTATTTACTTCATCGGGCAAAATAGCTGAATATTCGGGGAGTAACAGGACATCATCAAATGAAAGTCCTTCTTTGGATAGTATATTTGACATAAAAAGCCTCCAGAAAGGAAAAAGTGTTTATTAAATACTATTAAGGCCAGCCATCTAAAAAGTTTAAACGACCAGCCAAATTTAAAATCAAAATTCAGTATATAAACACGTACTCTTACCAAAATTTATTGTTTCTGGCAAGTTCTATATACCCTGCTTTTTCCCACGCCTTTCTCATCACTTCATTTTACTTTAAATATTCATCAACCACCTCCTTTGGAACCTAGTTAAGAATACAAGAAAAATTAACGCATTTTGAGCAGGTATTTCTTCATAGTATATAGGATCATTTTTTTTGCAGGGACCGAGACCTCGGACCAGTACGGAGGAGGATACCTTGAAGGAGCTTTGGCCAGTGCTGAACGAGCTGTTTATGTTGCTCACCGTATTACGCCGTCCATATAAATTTATCTACATCAATATTTAAAAAGAACTCCTCCAGCACGGTGAAACCGCTAAAAAATTCGGAGATTGATGATTTAATTGACACCAGCGGATTTTACCTATAGTTTGTCTTTTGTTAATATTTGGTAATTCAGCCCTGGAACCATCAGGAGCGGATAACTATACCTCAGGACAGAGAAAAAAAGCTAAGAAGGGTTTTAAAGATGTTATTAAAAATCAATCCATATAATCCCCAGGAGAGGCAGATCCTGCGGGTGGTTGATATTGTAAAAAAAGGCGGAATTGTTGCCTATCCAACTGATACCTTTTATGGTATCGGCTGTGATATCATGAACAAAAAGGCCATTGAAAAAATATATAGCATCAAGCAGAGGAACAAAACAAAACCCTTTAGTTTTATATGTCCTGACCTCAAGGATATTGCAACCTATGCCAAGGTCTCAAATTTTGCATACCGGAATATGAAGCGGCTTTTGCCAGGTCCCTATACTTTTATATTGTCAGGCTCCAGAATGGTACCCAAAATCATGCTGACCAAACGAAGGACAGCCGGTATCAGAGTGCCGGACAATAAAATCGCATTATCAATGGCTAAGGAACTGGGTAATCCCATTATCTCCACATCTGCAACTGACCCTGACGGAAATATATTTGAAGATCCGTCCCTGCTTCATGACTACTTTGGAAATCGTCTGGAAGTGGTCATCGATGGTGGGTCTGTACCGGGTAGTCCCTCTTCCGTTGTATCCCTAATTGATGATATACCTGAAATTATCCGTTATGGTGCCGGAGATGTTGATATCTTTGAATAGGGTATCGGCAAGCCTTCGAATAAAGGTCATTTTGTCTTCTTTTGGATAAACCGGAGTCAGTTTTCCCTGGATCTGGGCCAATTCACCGGCCCATTGTACAGCATCATCCAGATTTCCCAACCGATCCACAAGCTTGAGCTGCAATGCTTTTTGACCCGTATAAACCCGGCCATCCGCCAGTTTTGCCATAGTTTCAAATTTAATATTTCTGGCCCTGGCTGCATCACTTACAAATTGTTTATGGAGCTCATCCACCAGCTGCTGCAATAATTTTTTCTCTTTTTCCTTAAGTGCCCGCAAGGGAGATCCCATGTCCTTGAACTCCCCGCTTTTAATCACCACAGGAGAAATACCGATCTTTTTTGCTATTTCCATGAGATTGGCATATTCCATGATGACCCCGATACTGCCGGTAATGGTTCCAGGATTGGCAACTATACCCTGGGTGGCTGCTGCAATATAATAACCGCCTGAGGCCGCAACAGACCCCATGGAGGCAATGACCTGTTTTGTAGTTCTGGTCTTTATAAGTTCCCTGTAGATCTCCTGGGAGGGACCAATACCACCGCCAGGACTGTCCACCCGGATAATAATGGCTTTTATGTCTTCATTTTCCCGAAAGGTCTTAATATCTTCAATGATTTTTTTTGAAGACAAGATGGGCCCCACCACTTCCACAATACCTATATTTCCCTTATGGCTGCCGCGAATATCTGAGAAACCGGTATTGATCATTTTTGAACTGACAAAGGCAAGCCCGACAAATCCTAAAAATATAAAGGTCATACAGGCAGATATAATAGTCAAAAAAAATAAAAATGGATGTCGTCGTAAAAACATGAATACTTATCTCATCTTATTTTAAAGGTCCACTGTAAAGGTCCATTTCAAAATTCAAATTCAAAAATCGGCCTGGAAAGGCTGTCACAAAAAAAAGGCCGGATAAAAGATTAATTTATCCGGCCCTTGTAACGATATTGGAAAAACAATCAATTACATTATAGTATTATTGTTTTATTCTTAATCTTGGTCTTAATCTTGGTCTTAATCTTTTTTCTTTTCTTCAGCTGCTTCCTGAGCTTTATTGGCTTCAATCTGCTCCTGGATATTGGTCCGGAGGATTTCACCAAAAGAAGAGGTAGCAGGTTTCATGTTCTTTGCAAATTCTTCAAGATACTTATCATCGTCATCTTCTTCAAGACGTTTGATGGAAAGTCCAATCCGTCTTTCATCGGAGTTTATATTCATTACCCTTGCAGTAATGGTCTCTCCGATCTGGTAACGCTCTTTTGGACTCTTGACGTTTTCTTTACTGATTTCAGAAACATGAACAAGGCCTTCAATCCCTTCTTCCAGTTCTACAAATACGCCAAAGTCGGTGAGATTGGTGATAACACCGGATATTTCCTTACCCACTTCATAACGTTCTGCAACGGATTCCCAGGGATCTGCCTGGGTCTGTTTGATACCCAGAGAAAATCTTTCATTGCCTTTATCAATATCAAGGACAACTGCCTGAATGGTATCATTTTTCTTGTATACCTCAGAAGGATGTTTGATCCGTTTTGTCCAGGAAATATCAGAAATATGAACCAGGCCGTCAATATCATCATCAATACCGATGAAAAGACCAAACTCAGTAATATTCTTGATTTTACCTTCAATAATGGTACCCACGGGATATTTCTGGGAAATCACTTCCCATGGATTATCAACGGTTTGTTTAATACCAAGGGAGATTCTACGGTTATCCGGTTTCAAGTCAAGCACAACTGCTTCCACTTCCTCGCCCACAGCAACCATCTGGGATGGATGACGAATCTTTCTGGTCCAGGACATTTCAGACACATGGATCAGGCCTTCAACACCTTCTTCCAGTTCTATAAATGCACCGTAATCAGTCAGACTGACAACCTTGCCGGTTACCTTGGATTGAATGGGATATTTTTCAACAGCCATTGTCCAGGGATCAGGCGTCAGCTGTTTCATACCAAGGGATACCCTTTCTTTTTCAAAATCAAAGGAAAGGATTTTCACATTGATTTTATCACCTACAGAAAAGAGTTCTGACGGATGTTTAACCCTTCCCCATGAAATATCGGTGATATGAAGGAGTCCGTCAACACCTCCAAGATCCACGAAGACACCGTATTCAGTAATATTTTTAACAATACCTTCCATGACCTTGTCATTTTCAATGGCTGCAAGGGTGGTAGTACGCAATTCATCGCGTTTGGCTTCAAGAAGTACCCTTCTGGATAGCACGATATTGTTTCTTTTCTTGTTATACTTAAGAATTTTAAAGGTATAGGTTTTGTTCACCATTTCATCCATGTTCCGGATGGGCCGTAAATCAGCCTGGGAACCCGGCAGAAATGCCAGAAGACCGATATCAACGGAAAAACCGCCTTTAACCCGGCTGGTAATGACACCCTCAATGGTTCCGTCATCGTCATAAATGTCTTTAATGGCATCCCAGACTTTTACCTTTTTGGCTTTTTCATGGGACAAAAGAACAGTTTCCTCTTCCTCATCCCAGACTTCAATCATTACCTCAAATTCATCATTGACATTGACATTAATATTGCCTTCTTCATCAATGAATTCGTGAATAGAGATCTGGCCTTCAGATTTATATCCCACATCGACAAGTACTTTTTCCCTGCCAACGGATATGACTGTTCCGGTAACTACCTGTCCCTCTTCAAATTTGCTAAGGCTGGATTCATAAATGCCCAAAAGCTCTTCCATGGTCTCTTCTCCGGTAATGTCTTCCATCCCGGTCTCAGATGCTGTTTCCTGTGTCTCTAATTCTTCAGTATTCATGTCTTGGTCTTCGTTTTCTTCAGTAATGTTGTTCATTAATATTATTCCCCCTAATCGAATTTTTTTGTACCTGCCGCCTACAAGTAAAAGGAGCACAAGTGCAATTTATCTTTATAACAACTAAAATTAAAAAAATCAACTAAAATATGATGGATTCTATGCTTTTGAGATGTTTTTAAGAATTTCGTCAATAACCTCCTGGATAGTCAAACCAGTGGAATCTATTTTTATTGCATCAAAAGCTGCTTTCAGGGGAGCTTCTTTTCGTTGAGAATCATTGGCATCCCTGCTTTCCATCTCCTGCTGGACCCTGGTTATATCCTTTTGAGAACCAGGTATTTCATCATATCGCCTTTTGGCACGAACAGACAGGTCTGCAAATAGAAAAAATTTAAAAGAAGCTTCGGGAAACACTACAGTACCCATATCCCGTCCCTCAAATACTGCATCCTGGGTCTGGGCGATATTTCGCTGGATATCCAGCAGTGCGGATCTTATCTGGGGTCTTGCCGAGGTGGCTGAGGCAAGCATGGAAATTTCAGGGGTCCTTATAAAAGGAGTGATATCCTTTCCTGAAGATATCAGGGAAAGGTTGTCCTTTTCCAGAATACAATTCAATTTCAAATTTTTAAGAAAAATTTCAAGGCATGATTCGTCTTCCCAGTCAATTTGCTGCTTCTGTATTTCATAGGCAACACCCCGGTACAGGGCGCCGGTATCCACATAAACACACCCTAACCTGCGGGCCAAAAGTTTACTGATGGTTGTTTTTCCAGCTCCGGCCGGACCGTCAATGGTGATGATTCTATGGTTCATATTTTTTCCTCTATATTTTTCCTAGGTTTGATTGTTCAAGACATCTTGTAAAACGGATATAAATATTTGATTTTCCTCAGCAGTTCCAGCATTAACCCTTAAAAAAGTATCAAATCCATAGGATTTCATTGACCGGACAATTACCCCCTGCTCTAACATGGCAGTAAAAACATTGTTGGCATCTGTTTTCAAGTCAACCATGAGAAAATTGGCCTGGGTGGGAAGAGGAACAAATCCCATTTTTGTTAATTCCAAAGAAAGATAATCAATTTCCCCTTGAATGGTTTGAATGCTTTTGTTTAAAAATTCATCGTCTGAAATGGCCGCTTCCCCGGCCACCTGGGCAAGGGTGTTCACATTAAAAGGCTGGCGTATCCTGTTGAGGATTTCAGCAACTTCCCTGTCCATGATCCCATATCCTATTCTAAAACCAGCCAGGCCATAGGCCTTGGAAAAAGTCCTCAAAGTAACCAGCCTTGAATCTTTTAAAGGCTCATCAAGTGAATTAAACACTGACCCATCTCTGACAAATTCGATATATGCTTCATCCACCACAATGATGACATCCCTGGGCATCTGGTTTGCAAAAGCCAGAAATTCATCCCGGGTAATTGTACTGCCCGTGGGATTAAATGGATTGGTTATAAAAACCAACTTTGTTTTTGGGCCCACCTTTTCTATAATCCCGTCAAGGTTGGTGGTATAGTCTTTGAGGGGTACCATGACAGGCACACCTTTGGCAACCTTGACACTGATTTCATACATGAGAAAAGAAGGCAGAGGCATGACAGCCTCATCCCCTGGATTTAAAAAGCCATGGCATAAAAGAGCAATGATATCATCAGATCCATTTCCAAGCACAATATTTTCAAAACCAACCCTGTACCGATCTGCAATTTTTCTGCACAGGTTGTGAGGAATTGGTTCAGGATACCTGTTCATATTGGAAAGATTTTCATTAACCGCTGCATTAACCTTTGGAGAAAAACCCAGGGGATTTTCATTGGAGGCAAGCTTTACAGCTTTTGAGATCTGGTATTCCCTCTCCAGTTCTTTTATTGGTTTGCCTGCCTCATAGGGTTTGATGCTTTCAATAGTGGTGCTGACTTTGAATTTCATTGAATCCTGCCTCCTGCAAGTAAAAAAACAATATTTAGTTAGGATTTGAAATTTTGTCAATAACTATGGTAGAGATCAGTTGTAAATTAATTGCAAGCCAACTCCAAAATAAGGCATTCATGAATCACTATGAGTCATAATCACAAGGTAAAAACAGGACTTGAAAACCTGGGAACAAACCCGCCAGGCTGGTTAAAAGGAAAACGCCTTGGTCTCCTTGCCAATCCAGCCTCTGTTGATAAAAATTTGAATCATGCCCTGGATATTATTACCATGACCTTTCCAGGGCAATTAAAGGCATTATTTTCTCCCCAGCATGGGTTTTATGCTGAAAAGCAGGATAATATGATTGAATCAGACCATGGGCTTCATCCCCTGCTGAACATTCCTGTATTCAGTCTTTACAACTCCTCAAGAATTCCCACCCAGGACATGTTTGACAGGATTGATACCCTTATCATAGACATCCAGGATGTGGGAACAAGGGTGTATACCTTTATATATACTATTTCCTATTGCCTTGAAATTGCAGCAAAACTCAACAAAACCGTTGTAATCCTTGACCGGCCCAATCCCATTGGCGGCCTTGAGATAGAAGGAAATCTTCTGGATGTGGATTATGCCTCCTTTGTGGGAAGATTTTCCATTCCCATGCGGCATGGGCTGACAGTGGGAGAGATCTCTCAATTTTTTAATCAGGAATTTCACCTGGGTTGCGACCTGAAAATCATCCCCATGAATGGATGGAAACGCAACATGTACTGGCAGGACACCGGGCTTGTGTGGATTCCTCCCTCTCCCAACTTGCCCACTCCCATGTCCTGCATGGTTTACCCGGGCCAGGTCATCTTTGAGGGAACCAATATTTCCGAGGGCCGTGGTACTACCCTCCCCTTTGAGCAGTTTGGAGCACCTTTTCTGGACACTGGAGCAATCCTGCAAAAGGCAGGCCCAAAAATCCAGGGAGCCTGTCTTCGACCGGTCAATTTTGAACCCACTTCAGGTAAATGGCAGAATCAGGTATGCAGGGGCTTTCATATCCATGTCACATCAAGGCAGGATTTCAAGCCCTATTGGACATCTCTTTTACTCATGCAGCTTATAATTAAATTGCATCCCAGGGAATTTAAGTTTAAATCACCACCCTATGAATACGAGTATGAACGCATGCCCATTGATCTGATTCTTGGCAGCCGGGATTTCAGAACAAAAATCACAAAACAAAAAGATCTGGAAGAGCTTGCAGTGGGCTGGGCAGCCGGGTTAGATAAGTTTAAAAGCAATACAAAAAAATACCATTTATATGGCTGATACCAAAATACCAGAGGAAAAACTGGAAGTGCGTGCACTTTCAATGTAAAGGGTCATTCTGATATAAAGGAAAATGAGGTGGCAGACTTTCTTGACTCTTCTCCCATTAAAAAAGGGGCCGAGTAAAACACGGCCCCGATTATCAAGATTTTAAAAAAATATTTATTTATTTTTTTTCAAATCACTAAGTTCTTTTTCAAGTTCTGCGATTTTGGTTTTGTCTTCATTTGCTGGAGCATCAGCACCGTCTTCTTTTTTCCAGGAATCCTTAAGCTCATCAAAACCCAGATAAAGGGCGAGTCCGCCACCCAGCAAAAGTACTGGTGGGATACAACCAGCCAGAAGATTCAAAAATGCACCAAACCAAACCGCCAGCCCGACAATACCTAGAAGAACTGCAATGGCACCACCAATTAACGTTTTCATGAAAAGTATCCTCCTTAACTTGTGTTCTAATTTAAAAATATTGATATTATTAAACTGAAAAAATGATTGTCAATAGATGAAAAAAAATAGCACAGCCCAATTTTTTAATCAAGGCTATTTTAGCATACCTGTTTCCAGCCGCAAACATACCGTATTAACGGGATTCCCCATGTTTTTTTCAATCTTCAACCTGTGCTGATGAATAATAATATTGCCATTAGAACCAAGCTTTGATAATTAATAAAATCTTACATGCCTTGCTTTGTAAGGCCTTAATTAGAAGGGATACTTCATGAGCTTGTTTCAAACACTTAAAAATTTTGTGCCCAGCACAAGAGCTAAGCTCCGAAAATATTTAAATTGCCTGCTTGGGAATACCCATGACTACCACACCAGTTTTTACCCGGGCAATCAAAGCTATATCATTAAAAAGATTATCACCCGCCTGGTTAAAAAAGTAAATCTTGATGACCACAACCTGGACAAGATAAAAAATATAGAAAAAAACAGTATAGTTGTTTATACAAGTAAAAACAAACGGATCTTTGATTTTTTATATTTCCATACAAGATTAAAAGAACTGGAACTGCCCTATCCTGAACTTGGATTTGATTTCAGATTTCTTTTCTTTTTATCTCTAAAGCGGATATTCAGGATTTTTTTATCCCACGTGGATTATTTTCTTCATCATTTCCATTTAAAGGATATCTATACATCCGGGTATGCTGAAAAAGAACTGAAAAATAAAAAAGCCGGATTTGTCTGCCTTATTGAAGAAGATGATTTTTATAAACGGTTTATCAAATCAACCCCTGATCCTCTTTTCCATTTGATTGAACTGCAAAAACGATCAAAAACTTCCGTTATCATTGTGCCTGAAGACATTATTTATGTGAGCAAACCCATGCACAAAGACCCAGGCCTTGCAGACATTTTGTTTGGAACCCATGAAAAACCAAGCCTTATGAAACGGCTCTTTATCCTTATCCGTACCCCGGAAAAAATAAAGATGGCCGTGGCAGACCCTGTAAATCTCAAGGAATTTATCAAACGCCCGGAAATTGAACGTCTGGATGCTGAATTCCAGACCCATAGGCTGCGAAGCTATCTGGTTGATATTTTAAACCGCCAGAGGAAAAGTATTACAGGACCCATTTTAAAATCCCGCCAGGAAATTACAGAAGATATCCTGACCAGAAAATCCCTTAGGGAATATCTGGCGGATTACGCTGCCAAAAAAAATATTCCCCTTTATAAAGTCAATAAAAAAGCAGCTGGCTATATCAAGGAAATTGCAGCAAACTATAACCTCAGAGTAATTAATTTTGCCAGTTGGCTTTTAACCTGGATCTTTAAAAATATCTTTGAAGATCTGGTGGTAAACCAGGATGAAATCAACCGGATGAGGGAAAAATCCACTAAAGCTCCCCTGGTCCTTGTTCCCTGTCATAAAAGTCATCTGGACTATTTGCTTCTGCCCTATGTGATGTTTAAGAACAACATGCCCTGCCCCCATATTGCAGCTGGAAAGAATCTTTCTTTCTGGCCATTGGGCCCCCTGTTCAGAAGGGCTGGTGCCTTTTTCATTCGCAGGACATTTAAAGGGGCTGAGCTCTATTCAAAAGTTTTTGCAGCCTATCTTGAAAAACTTCTCTATGAAGGATTTAATATTAAAATCTTCATAGAAGGGGGGCGCAGCAGGACCGGAAAACTTCTGGCACCCAAGCCCGGCGGCCTTGCCATGCTCATAAATGCCTATCTGAACGGTGCATGTGATAATTTGTATTTTGTTCCTATTTTTATTGGATATGACAGGGTATTGGAAGAAGATGCCTATCTAAAAGAAATTGAAGGCGGGAAAAAGGCTCCGGAAACACTTAAGGGGTTGATCAATACCCGGAAATTTTTAAAGAAGAAATACGGAAAGGTCTATATGAGATTTGATGAGCCCATATCCATCAAAGACTATTTAAAAGAAAAAAATATAGACCTGTCCAGGGCAAGCAGTGAGGAATACATACAATTTGTTAAAGGATTTGGATACAAATTAATCAATTCCATTAATGAAAATGCCCTGGCCACTCCCCATGGCATCATAGCCTCTGCCATCTTAAACAGCTCAAAAAACAACTTTGTCAAAAAACAGATGATTGAGCAGGTGAACACCTATATGAATCTTTTGACATTCAATAATGTAGAATTGTCAGACACCCTGCAGATTGATCCTGATACTGCACTCAATACTGTGATACATAATTTTATCTCCAGGAATTTCATTGAACTTGCCGATGAAGATGAAGGAGAAATTACAGACAACACTAATTTCATAGTCAAACACAATAAAAGAGCTATCCTTGACTATTATAAAAACTCTGTGATTTCCTTTTTTGTTCCAGCCGCCTACACAGCCGTGGCCATACTGGAGATGGACCAGTTTAAATTTTCCCTGTCTGATTTGGTATTGCGGTATAAATTTCTCCAAAAAATGTTTACCGATGAATTTTCATTTGATGAGGATATAACCCCGGAAGAACAAATTTCCAAATGCATTAAAGGATTTATCAATGAAGGTATTCTTGTACCTGACCCAGCCCACCCGGATATGTTAAACCTGACGTCCAGGGGCCTGCGCAAGCTAAAATGGTTTGCAGCATTTTTATTACCATTTTTTGAATCATATAAGACTACCCTGCTCTTTTTGGAAAAAGAAAAAACAGATAAATATGATGCCAGGGAAGAAGCTAAAAGAATCCTTTCCTTTGGCGGAAAATTATACAAAAGAAGAAATATCTCCCTTAAAGAATCGTTGTCCCTGATCAATTATCGAAATTCAGCCAGTTATTTTGCCAGAAATCAAATCACAGGGTCCGAGGATCAAATTCAGATTGATTATTACAAACAGATTATTGACCGGCTGGTCAGGTTGACCCTTTCATAATACAATGGAAGCTCTCATTCTTGCCGCAGGGCTTGGCACAAGGTTATTACCCTATACAAAAATCCTTCCCAAGCCCCTTTTCACCATCAACCAGAGACCTGTACTGGACCTGGCCATTGAAAAACTGGTACATTGCGGGTGTAAAAAAATATTCATTAACACTCACCATTGCCATGAACAAATTAAAGTCTTTGCCCAGCAGCACAGACACTCCTCAATAATTCAAACCATGTATGAACCGCAGATCCTTGATACAGGAGGCTCCGTTGCCAATCTCAGGCCATTCATGAATAAAAAACCTTTTTTTGTGATCAATGCAGATATTGTATCGGATATTGACCTTAAAAAAGTATATGAATTTCATCTGGCATCCAATGCAATTGCCACCCTTGTACTCCATGATTATCCGGAATTCAACAAGATACAAATAGATAAAAACGGATTTATTGAAAACTTTACTACCTCCAAGGGAAAAGGCCTTGCCTTTACCGGCATACAGGTATTGTCTCCTGATATCCATGAACACATGCTGGATCAAAAGATTTTTTCCAGCATTGATGTTTACAAGACTCTATGCCCGGACAAAAAAGTAAAAGCCTATATTCCTGACCAGATTTTCTGGAAAGATATCGGTACTGTCTCATCCTATAAAGAAACCTCCAGACAATGCCTTTGCGCTGATCTTTTCGGCCTGCATGAAAATAGAATCAAGGAGATTCAAATAACTTCACTGGCAGGTGACGGTTCTGACAGGCAATGGTCCAGGGCCAGCCATGATAAAGGGACCCTGGTAATCTCTGACCATGGCATATGTCTGGATCCCAGCGAAAACCTGTCCCAGCTTAAGGCCTTTGTTAACATCGGAAATCATCTTTCTTTAAAACAAATCCCAGTTCCCAAAATCCTGGGCCATGATCAATTGTCAGGCATGGTAGCCCTGGAGGATCTTGGGGATATCCACCTGGCACAGGTTGTTAACCAAAGCCATGACCCTGTAGATATTATTAGTCTTTATAAAGAAATCATTGTTAAGCTCATTGAATTTTCCCAAAAAGGGATTAAGGGTTTTAACACTGACTGGACCTGCCAGACCCCATCCTATTCAAAAGAATTAATCCTGGAAAAAGAATGTTCCTATTTCATGACTGAATTTGTACAGGGGTATCTCAATAAAAAACTGGATATTGAAGACTTCTCAGATGAGTTCAACTATATTGCTGACAATGCCTTAAAATATTCTTTTCAAGGGTTAATGCACAGAGATATGCAGTCAAAAAATATCATGATAAAAGAAAAAAATATTTATTTTATCGATTTCCAGTCAGCCCGTACAGGTCCTCTGCAATATGATCTTGCTTCCCTTTTAATAGACCCCTATGTTAAACTGTCAGAAAACATTAAAGAAGAATTGCTGACATTTACCATTTCCAAACTGGGTATTGATTCAAACCATAAGAAAAAAAAGTTTAAAGAATCTTATAAATTCTGCTGCCTGACACGAAATCTTCAATTCCTGGGGGCTTTTGCTTTTCTCTCCCGTGTCAAAGGAAAAAAAAGTTTTGAATTCCATATTCCAAATGCCCTTGATTCTTTGAAAGCCAATATCCAGAGAATGGAAATGGAATATTTGCCCGGCTTAAATAAACTTGTAAAGAGCCTTTAAGGAGCACTTCAATGGAAAAAATACCAGTGATGATAAACGGCCTTCCCGGAAATGTGGCCAGAACAATGGCTGCAGCAGCTATTGTTGATAAACGTTTCACAATTATTCCCTATTCCCTGACAGGCGCTGATATCCCCCATGATATGACCAATATAGGATCAATGGATTTCACCCTTGTCAAACCTGACACCAGGGATGAGAAAATCAAAGAAATCCTTTCCCTTTATCCATTTTTTATTGCCATTGATTATACCCATCCCACGGCTGTGAATTCAAATGCCAGATTTTATGTCCGGAACAATATCCCTTTTGTCATGGGAACCACGGGTGGAGATAGAGAAAAGCTGAAACAAACCCTGGACCAGGGTTCCATATTAGCAGTCATTGCCCCTAATATGGCCAAACAGATTGTGGGCTTCCAGGCAATGATGGCCTATGGAGCCAGAACATTTCCAGGCCTGTTTAAAGGCTTTTCCCTTAAAGTCAAAGAAAGCCATCAGCAGAGCAAAGCCGATACCTCCGGCACAGCCAGGGCCATGGTGGGATATTTTAACGATTTGGGAGTTGATTTCAAGGTTGACGATATCCAGCAGATAAGGGCACCTGAAATACAGGAAAAAGAATGGAATATACCCAGGGAACATCTTTCCGGACATGGTTGGCACACCTATACCCTGACTGCAGATGACGGATCTTCGCTGTTTGAATTCACCCATAACATAAATGGCAGGGATATCTATGTCAGCGGCACCTTTGATGCAGTGATATTTTTAAAGGAAAAACTATTGTTAAAGGAAGACAGAAAACGAGTCTTTACCATGATTGATGTATTAAACCAGGCCTGAGAAAATGAATCTGTATCTTAAAATAATGTTAATCCTTTTCGGCATTGCCTATCTGATCAGCCCTGTTGATATTATCCCTGATATTCTGCTGCCCTATGTGGGATGGATTGATGACGGGGTTGTTCTCTGGAGTATTTATTATTTAATTCGCCATGGAGAACTGCCCTGGTTTTTATTTAAAAGAAAATCACCCTTTGGAAATAATCCAGGCAGGAAAAAAAACCAGGCACCACCAGGGCAGAAAGGACAAAATAACTCTGGCAGAAAAAACACCCGGGGTCCTGAAAATACAGCGGAAACAGAAATTCCCAAATCAGCCCATGAGATTCTAGGAATTTCTCCCAATGCCGGTTCCAGGGAAATCCATGAAGCCTATAAAAGAAAAATAAAACAATATCATCCGGATAAACTCTCCCATCTGGGGGAAGAATTTTCAAATCTGGCCAATGAAAAATTCCTTGAAATCCAGAATGCCTATGATGCACTTAAGTCCAGGGCCAGCCATTCATAAATAAGGAGTCTATTGCCCGTGAACAAATATCTTGTCGTTAAAGAACAAAAAATTGAAGTTCAATGGCATTGCCTGGGAATGGATAAAAATCCCACACTGATTTTTCTCCATGAAGGTCTGGGGTGTGTGGACCTGTGGAAAGATATCCCGTTAAAATTGTCCAGAATGACCCAATGCAATTCCTTTGTATATTCCCGGCTGGGATACGGGAAATCTGATGGGTGTAAACTACCGAAAAAAATTAATTTCATGCACTGGGAAGCTCTTCGATTTCTTCCGGCAGTGCTGGATGCTGCCGGGATCAAAGATCACATTATCATCGGCCATTCAGATGGCGGGTCCATGGGTATAATTTATGGGGGCAGCCCACATTCAGTTCATCTCAAAGGATTAATCACAGAAGCTGCCCATGTATTTTGTGAGCCTCTTTCTGTTGATTCCATAGCAAAGGCAAAAAATAATTTTCTTAATCATGATTTAAAAAACAAACTTGAAAAATACCATGGACAAAATATAGATACTGCCTTTTGGGGATGGAACGATATCTGGCTTTCACCAGGATTCATAAACTGGAACATTGAAAAATTCTTAAAACATATAAAGGTTCCGGCATTGGCCATCCAGGGTCGTCAGGACCAATACGGCACCCTTGAACAAGTAAGGGCAATAAAGACCGGGATAAAAAACTGTGATATTCAAATTATAGACGATTGCGGTCACTCCCCCCACAACCAACAGCAGAAAACAGTCCTGGAACTTATGGCCGGTTTTATTCGGAAACTCGTTGCAAAACCTGCCCAATCCATTTGAATAAAATTTGAAAATCAGTAAATAAAAAGCCATAGAACAAGGCCCTTATAAAAAACAAAATTTTAAAATGGCAGGAATATCCAACTTTGGTCGATGTTGCATGCATCTCATGAAACCGCTTCCTATTGTTGCACAATTGCGACCAGTACATTTTTCTTCAAATATTCAAATCTTTAAAAAAACTATAATATGGTAAAATAATTACTTTATCCACCATTTTTAATTTATTGCTTTTCATGGCACAAGGATTGCAAAAATTATATGATTAACCTTAAATCCAGGTCACTACCGCCATATCCTGGCGGAAGAATATAAATGTCGTTATGACATAAAATCAAAGGATAATTAATGAAAGTACGTTTAACAACCCTGTGTGATAACCTGGCCGGCTCATTAGGCTATGTGGCTGAATGGGGGTTGAGTATCCTTGTCCAGTATAAAGACGAGGCAATACTTCTGGATACAGGGGGCACAGATGCTGTGATGCGCAATGCCATCCAAAATGGCATCAATCTGAATCAGATAACCAGGATTGTCCTGAGCCACGGCCATAAGGATCATACGGGCGGGCTTCGCCGGGTTCTTCAAGCCATAGATACCAAGCGACAGGTCATATTGCACCCAGAAGCCTGGGCATCCAAATATGCATCCAGGGCTGAACCTGTGGGCAGTGAAATGCATTATATCGGCATTCCTTACGTAAAAGAGGAACTGGAACATCTTGGTGCTGAGTTTACCTTGAACCGGGAACCTGTCTGGATTACAGACGATATTGTTGTTACCGGAGAGGTGCCCTTGGAGACCTCATTTGAATCCATTGACAAAAATTTATTTGTTAAAACCAATGAAGAATATCAGCTGGACACTATTCCCGATGACCAGGCTCTTGTGATAAAAACTTCCAAAGGACTGGTAGTCATTCTGGGATGTGCCCACCATGGCATGATCAACACCCTGCTCCATGCCCGAAAAATTACAGGTGAAAAAAGGATTCATGCTGTGGTGGGGGG
>NBML01000083.1 GCA_002085465.1 Desulfobacteraceae bacterium 4572_89
TTCTTTTTCTGCCGGGGCTGACTGCTTTAATATAGCAGATATCCTTTCCTGCGGCCTTACCCCTGTGACCATATGCTCGGACTTGTTGAAACCCGGGGGTTATGGGAGGATTGCCCAGTATTTAGGCAATATTAAAAAGGCTTTTGCCCAAAAACAGGCATCATCAATTTCAGAATATATAAAGAAAACCGCTCAAGCCCTTGAAAACAAACAAGGAAATGGCGACAAACAAAAAAATGATGTTGAAAAAAAATCTCTTCTAGCAAATCTCACAGCCTATGCCGAAACCGTAAAAAATGCCAAGCTTTATCAGAAAAAAACCTTTCCCTGGTCCAACATAAAAACCGAGCGGAAACTTGATCCTTTTGACTGTATCCATGCACCCTGTAAAGGCACCTGCCCCACGGGCCAGGATGTGCCCTCCTATATGTATTATACGGCAAAGGGAATGTTTAAAGAGGCATTGAAAACCATTCTTGATACAAATCCCTTCCCCAATGTCCAGGGCATGGTCTGTGATCATCCCTGTACCCGGAAATGCACCAGGATTAACTATGATACCCCCCTTCAAATCAGGGAAATAAAACGGTTTGTTGCCCAGAACAGTCCTGCAATTCCTGAACTTAACCCCCTGGAGGATAATCATCTGAAAGCTGCAGTTATTGGCGGCGGACCCTCGGGCTTCAGTGCTGCCTATTTTCTTCGCATGAACGGATTTGATGTGGATATTTTTGAGGCAAAGGACTTTGCCGGTGGCATGGCAGCAGATGCCATACCCAGTTTCAGGCTTGATGATGAAAGTATCCAGACAGATATTGACAGAATCATATCCCTGGGGGTCAAGGTTCAATACGGAAAATTAATTGATAAAAAGGCATTTGGCGCAATCAAAGAAAAATATGATTATGTATATATCGGGGTGGGAGCCACAAAAGCGTATCCCCTGGATATTCCTGGAGCCGATATAAAAGGAGTGTATAATCAGCTTGAATTTCTGAGCGGACTTCGGCAGGGCAAATTCATTGACCTGGGGAATCATATTGTGGTTATTGGGGGTGGTAATTCAGCCATGGATGCCAGCCGGGCTGCAAAAAGGCTGGCAGGAGACAAGGGCAGAGTCACTATTTTATACAGGAGAACAATAAAAGAAATGCCCGCCGACCTGGAAGAAATTGAGGCGGTAATCGCAGAAGGTATTGGAATTCAAGAGTTGGTGGGTCCCCAGAGTGTTATATCAAAAGACAACCAGGTATCAGGGATAAGATGTCACAGGATGAAATTGGTACAACCCGATTCAAGTGGAAGGCCCAGGCCTGCTATTATTGAAGGATCCGAGTTCATAATAGAGGCAGACGCGATTGTCTCTGCCATTGGTCAACAGGTTGTTATTCCCTTTCTGGAAGACCCGGAATTAACAGTAGATTCTAAAACATATGAGACAGATATTGAAAAGGTCTATGCAGGAGGTGATGCCATAAGAGGTGCTTCAACCTTGATCCGGGCCATTGGAGATGGCCGGAAGGCCGTTGAAAGCATCATGATGGATGCCTCTCTTTCAGGAAACGCCTTTTTTGACTGCAAAGCCCAGAAACGGGATATAGACCTGCTGGATGAAAAACTGGCCCAAAGAATCTATGGTCCAAATTTTTCAGAAACAGATCTTTTAGAAACTGATCTGTCACAGCGGTCCGGGTTTGATCTTGTTTCCAGAACCATGACAAAAGAGATGGCAATTCAAGAAGCATCAAGATGCCTTTCCTGCGATACCATCTGCAATATCTGTACGACGGTCTGTCCCAATCGTGCAAATATTTCCTATACAGTGGAACCATTCAAGACTGAGACCCATAAAGCTGTTTGTAAAAACCACAAAGTTTTTGTGGAAAAAACAGGGGTATTTACAATTTCCCAGGCCTATCAGGTGATCAATATTGGTGATTTCTGCAACGAATGTGGCAATTGTACCAGTTTTTGTCCTTCATCTGGATCACCCTTTATGGACAAACCTAAATTTTATCTTTCCCGACCTGATTTTGAAAACGAAGATTCTGGATATTGTATAGAAGACCATTCAATCTTTAAAAGAAAGAACGGGGCTCAGGTCTCGTTAACAGAGGACTCAGACACTTATGCCTTTGATTCAGAAGCTGTTACAGCGACACTGGATAAAAATAGTTTTAAAATAATTACTATAAATTTTAAAACTCAGCAGGATCAGGAAATTGATCTGAAAGATGCTGTAGAACTTGGATTTTTGTATAGGTCCCTTAAAAATTTTTTTGTAAACTAGTGTAAAGGAGGGTTTTTACCCATGGCAGTCGGTAAATCAGTAAACCGCATAGATGCAGTCGCCAAGGTGACAGGCAGAGCCGAGTATACCGAAGATTTATACAAGCCAGACATGCTTGTTGCCAAATATTTCAGGAGCCGTATTGCCCATGGCCGGGTAAAAAGCATTGATGTGGAAGATGCTAAAAACCTGAAAGGGGTGGAAGCGGTTTTTACTTTTAAAGATGTCCCAAAAAACAAATTTGCCACGGCAGGCCATCCATTTTCCCTGGACCAGGGACACCAGGATGTGGCAGACCGGCTGCTGTTGACCCGGGACATCCGGTTCATGGGAGATGAAATTGCCATTGTGGTGGCCCAGGATGAGATCATTGCCAATAACGCTTTAAAATTGATAGATGTTTCATATGAAGAGTATAAACCCCTTGTCCTTCCTGAAAATATTTTAAAGAAAGATGCAAGACAGATACACAAAGGCTCGTCCAATATCGTGGGGGAGCACCAGTATTCCATTGGCGGAGATGTGGATGAGGCCTTTAAAAAGGCAGATCATGTAGTTGAAGGAAAATATGAGACTGTCATGGTTCAGCACTGCCACATTGAAAACCATATATCCTATGCATATATGGATGATCTTGACAGGATCGTAATTGTATCCTCCACCCAGATTCCCCATATTGCCCGAAGAATTGTGGGGGAGGCTTTGAATATGCCCCTGAGCCGGGTCCGCGTGATAAAACCCTTTGTCGGGGGCGGGTTTGGCAATAAACAGGATGTAATCCTGGAACCTATGGCAGCCTTTTTAACGTTAAAACTGGATGGCCGTGCAGTTCAGATCAATTTGACCCGGGAAGAAGGCATGACAGGCACAAGGGCCCGCCATCCCTTTTATATTAAAGTTAAAACCGGGGTCATGAAGGACGGCACAATGGCGGCAAGGGACATGGATGCCATCTCCATCACAGGCGGATATGCTTCCCACGGACACTTTTTCATGCCAGGACCTTGTATGCCAATATGCCGGCGGCAGGTGCCATGAGAGCCTATGGATCACCCCAGATCATCTATGCCCTTGAATGTGCCACTGAAGATGCAGCCAGAAAAATAGGCATGGATTCCGTGGAATTCAGACTTAAAAACATTGCCAGGCAGGGGGATATGAATCTGTTGTCAGGCAATGAAATTCTTTCCTGCGGCCTGGCTGAATGCCTTGTAAAAGGCAAGGAATTCATAAACTGGGACCAGAAAAAAAAAGAATATGAAAATTATAAAACAGGACCCCTTCGAAAGGGTCTTGGCGTGGCCTGTCTGAGTTATGCATCCGGGACATATCCGGTCTGCGTTGAAATTGCAGGAACCAGGATTTCTTTGAACCAGGATGGCACGGTCCATGTCATGGTGGGTGCCACAGAGATCGGCCAGGGCTCGGATACGGTGGTGGCGCAAATGGCGGCCCAGACCCTGGGACTGCCCTATGAACATGTAAGGGTGGTCCAGGCCCAGGATACGGATGTAACCCCATTTGATACCGGGGCCTATGCTTCCCGCCAGGCCTATGTGGTCAGCAATGCTGTTTTCAGGGCAGCCACCCAGTTAAAGGGAAAGATCCTGGATCATGCCTGTTTGATGACAGGGGAAGAAAGCAGTCAGCTCAACATTATAGATGGCAGGATTGTTAATAAAAATACAGATGAACTTATCCTGGATATGAAAACCCTTGCCATGGACAGTTTTTACCATAAAGAACGCGGAAGGCAGCTGACAGCAGATGTTTCCCACAAAACCACCACCAATGCTCCGGTATTTGGCTGTACATTTGTTGATATCACGGTTGATATTCCCCTTTGTAAGATCAAAATCAATAACATCATAAATGTCCATGATTCAGGGGTGATCCTGAATCCGGTTCAGGCCGGGGGCCAGGTTCACGGAGGGGTCTTCATGGGAATTGGTGCCGCACTTTCAGAAGAACTCATGATTGATCCTGAAACAGGCTATATCTACAACAACAATCTTCTGGATTATAAATTCCCGACCTTTACGGATATTCCCCGGATCCACCATGATTTTGCAAAAACATTTGAACCCACCTCGGGTTATGGGAATAAATCCCTTGGAGAACCACCGGTTATCTCACCGCCGCCTGCCATCAGAAATGCCCTGCTGGATGCCACCGGGATCAGCATAAACTCTCTTCCCATATCGCCCCATAAATTATTCACAGCATTTTCCAAAGCAGGGCTCTTGAATTCAGAAGGAGGCGCCAATGTTTGATATAAAAAAACATATAAAAGCAAATTCAGTGGACCAGGCCATTGCACTTTTACAGGAAAATCCAAATGCCAGACTCATTGCAGGGGGCACAGATGTATTGATTAAGCTGAGAGATGGAAAACCCGGATTTTCAGAACTTGTGGATATCCATGGCCTTGAAGAGTTGAAAATGATCCGCAAAGACAAAGAAAACAATATTATCATTGGTTCCGGTGCCACATTTATTGATATTATCCAGTCAAATATCATAAAAGAAAATCTTTCCATGCTTTGTGAGGCAGCGGCAAGTGTGGGCGGCCCCCAGGTCAGGAATGTTGCCACCATTGGCGGGAATGTCTGCAATGGGGTCACCAGTGCAGACTCTGCATCCACCCTCTTTGCCCTGAATGCAGTTCTTGAGATCAAAGGGGATAAAATGACCCGGCAGGTTCCCGTCTCAGAATTTTATCTGGGACCGGGCAAAGTGGACCTTAAAAAGGGAGAAATTCTGACTGAATTTAAAATAACCTATGAAAACCACGGGGGATATTTTGGCCATTATTATAAATATGCCATGCGGGATGCCATGGATATCGCCACCATCGGCTGTGCCGTCAACCTGAAAACAAAAGACCATATTCTCACGGATTTTAGAATCGCATTTGGAGTGGCAGGTCCTGTTCCCCTGAGATGCCCCAAAACCGAAAGCACAGTGATGAACCAGAAAGTATCTGAAGACCTTTTGGATAAAATATACCAAACAATTGAAATCGATGTAAACCCGAGAACTTCCTGGAGGGCGTCAAGGGAATTTCGCATGAATCTTATTAAGGAACTCTCAAAAAGAGCCACAAAAGAGGCTCTCCTGAGAGCCGGGGAGGAAGTGTAAATGAACAGGCATAGAGAAATCACATTCTCCATAAATGGAAGATCGCGAACCCTGTACATGGATATTAGAAAATCATTGCTTGAAGTATTACGGGAAGACCTGGGGCTCACCGGTGCGAAACAGGGCTGCGGTGTGGGAGAATGCGGTGCCTGCTCTGTCCTGGTAGACGGGGTACTGGTGGATTCCTGTATTTATCTTGCTGTATGGGCAGATCAAAAAGAGGTACGAACCATTGAAGGGGAAGCAAAAAACCACATCCTTACCAGAGTACAGCAGGCCTATGTTGATACGGGGGCCGTTCAATGCGGATTCTGCACCCCCGGGTTTGTCATGGCAACCACCTCTTTTGCAAAAGAGTGTGCAGGGAAAAAGGTGACCGAAGATGAAATCCGAAAGGCCCATGCCGGTAATTTATGCAGGTGCACTGGCTATGAGAATATAATAAAAGCCATTGAAAAAAGTATAGATCCTGACAAGGAGTAAAGTGCACATGAGTAGAATATTATTAAAAAATTGTTACTATATCCTTCCTTCCTTTAAGGAAGAAGGACTTTCCGGGTATGATATTTTGATTGAAAATAATCAAGTCAAAAAAATTGATAAAAATATTGATTTTGTCCCTTCTTCCTCTTCCCCGTCCGATTCCATATCCAGTTCCATATCCAGTTCCATATCCAGTTCAGATGACCGGGTCATTGACTGTTCCACCCATGTGGTTGTGCCTGGATTTGTAAATACCCATCACCATTTTTACCAGACTCTGACCCGGAATCTGCCCAGGGTGCAGAATGCTGAGCTTTTTGAATGGCTGGTCTATCTTTATGAGATATGGAAGTATATGGATGAAGAAGCCATATACACCTCTTCCCAGCTTGCCATGGGAGAACTTCTCAAGACCGGATGCACCACTTCCACAGATCATCACTATGCCTATCCCCACAGTGTGACAGAAGACATCATGGGACTCCAGTTCAAGGCGGCCCAGGACCTGGGCATGCGATTTTCCCCCACCCGGGGGTCCATGTCTCTGAGCAAAAAGGACGGAGGTCTTCCTCCGGATACCCTTGTTCAAACCGATGATGAGATTTTACAGGACAGTGAACGGGTGATAAAGCAATTTCATGATGATTCTGAGTTTTCCATGCAGAAGATTGTTCTGGCCCCCTGCAGCCCTTTCAGCGTTACAGAGGATTTGATGAAAGAATCTGTAAAACTTGCCAGAAAGTACGGGGTCAGGCTTCATACCCACCTGGCGGAAACAAAGGATGAAAATGAGTTCTGTCTTAAAATGTATGGGCGAAGACCCTTGCAGCTCATGGAGGACACTGGATTTATAGGAGAGGATGTCTGGTATGCCCATGGTATCCATTTTACTGATGATGAATTAAATATTTTAAGCGATACAAAGACCCATATCGCCCATTGCCCGTCATCCAACATGCGCCTGGGTTCGGGTATCTGCCGGGTGACTGAAATGCTGCCCACCAATATAAATGTTGGGCTGGCCGTTGATGGTTCCGCATCCAATGATTCCTCTGATATGCTGGGCGAGATGAGAAATGCTCTTCTGCTACAACGCGTAAAGTACGGTGCAGGCGCTGTGACTACCAGAGATATTTTTAAACTGGCAACTATAAATGGCGCAAACCTTCTGAATTTTAAAAAAATCGGTCGGCTCCAGGAAGGATGGGCCGCTGATATGGCTGTTTTTAACATTAACAAACTGGAGTATGCAGGATCCTTATCAGACCCCCTGGCAGCCCTAATTTTTTCAGGGTATAATCATGGCACCCAATATACCATTGTAAATGGCAGTATTGCCGTTGACAACGGCGTGCTCACAGGAGTTGATGAACAGGAATTAACCAACAGGGCAAACAGGATCTCCGAAAGGATGATACAGGAGGCTTAAATGATTACAGAAGTTTTAAAACCGGCTTCCCTTGCGGAAGCACTTACACTCAAAGATGAAAACAACTATTATTTGAGCGGCGGAACCCAGATAAACTGGACACCAGCCCGGGCAGAAAGAAAGATAAAAGGAAAACCTTCCATTGAAAAGGTAATTCTTGTTCAGGACCTTCTCCCAAAGGATATAATAAAACAAGACTCAGATCTTTTTATCGGGGCGGGTATCACCCTGCAGGAACTGATTGATGCACCCCAGACACCTGAAGTCCTGAAAAAGGCGGCAGGTCTTATTGCATCAAGGAACATCAGGAATATGGCAACCCTGGGCGGCAATATTGCCGCCAACAGACCTGATTCCTATATCATTCCCTGTCTTATCGCCTTAAAAGCTCAAATCAAAATAACAGAGACCAAAACAGCAGAATCAGTCTCCATGAGTCTGGAAGACTATATAAGCCCCAAAAAAAATGACCTTAAAAATAATCTTATAGAACATATCATGCTTCCAAGAGTAGAAGGAGTCTGCCTCATTGATACGGCCTTGAAATCCTCCGCCGCTTACCCTGCTGTTATAGCTGCGGTAAGGGTGTCTGCAAGAGATGCTGTGGTAGCCCTGGGATGTGTGTCAGATCATGTCATTCGGCTGAAAGAAATAGAACCCAACATCCTGGACAACAGTCTGTCCGGTGACAACCTTGCTGCTGCAGTGGCAGATCTTATCAATCCTCAAAGCGATCTTACAGGATCAATAGCCTATAAAAAATATATCAGTGGTTCAATGGTCGCCCACCTGGTTGCGCTTTCAAAAAAGGGGGCATAAGGACAATGATACTAAATTTTACATTAAACAACACACCCAGAGAGGTGTATACGGAACAGGGCGAAAACCTGAGAGAACTTTTATACAGGATGGGTATTAATTCCCTGCGAAACAGCGATGACGGCTATGCCTTTGCAGGTTCCGATTCCATACTTTTTAACGGAAAAATCGTGAGTTCATCTCTCATGATTGCAGCCCAGGTCCAGGGCAAAGATATTAAAACCGTGGAAAGCCTTTCAAAAAACGGCATGCTCTCCCCTGTACAATCGGCCATGGTGGATGCCGGGGTTGTTCAATCCGCCTATAATATCCCTGCTGCTGCCATTATTCTCACAGACCTTCTGGACAGGATTTCCAAGCCCACAAAAGAAGATATAAAGGATGCCATGTCAGGGGTGTTTATCCGGGACAGCGGCTATGAGCAGTTCTACAATGCTGTTGATCTCGCCATTAAAAGGAAAAAAGACCCGAAATATAAAAACACACTTCCACCGGAGTTCAGGGATGACCTTAAATTTGTGGGAAAGGTCAAGTCCAAGGTGGACGGTGCAAAGCTTGTTAAAGGTGAAAGACTCTTTGTGGAAGACAGAAGAGAACAGGGGTCTGCCGTCTTAAAGATGCTCCGAAGTCCCCATGCCAGCGCCTATATAAAAAACATAGATACTAGTGAAGCGCTAAAGATTCCAGGGGTTGAAACCATTCTGACCCATAAAAACACTCCGGATGTCTGGTATACCCAGGCAGGCCAGGGTTTTCCCGAACCTTCTCCCTATGATCGAAGACTTTTTGGAGAAAAGGTGAATCATGTGGGAGACAGGGTTGCCGCTGTGGTGGCAGATACCCATAAAATTGCAGATCTTGCTTTATCAAAAATCAAAGTTGAATATGAAGTTCTTGACCATGTGATGACCATAGATGAAGCTTCGGCCCCTGGTGCTCCTCTTATCCATAATGGTGAAATTTTTTACAGAGTGGGTGCGCCAAATGACCTTGAAGAACAGAACCTAAAATTTGATACCAGGGATGGAAAAATAAAGTATCCCTTTCCCATTGGGGGAAATCCCAGAAAAAATATTGCAGCCAGCGTATCAGGCGGTATAGGAGATATGGAAAAAGGCTTTGCTGAAGCCGATGTTATAGTGGAGCGGGAATATCAACCGGAAAGCCATATCCAGTGCACACCTCTGGAAATGCACTCCGTCTACACCAAGATGGATGGTGACCGGCTGATCATGCATTGCTCCACCCAGGTGCCCTTCCATGTCAGAAGGATCACGGCTTCTGTTCTGGGAATCAGTGAAAATAAAATCCAAGTCATTAAAGAAAGGGTGGGCGGCGGATACGGATCCAAACAGGATATCCTTTTGGAAGAGGTCTGCGCCTTTGCCACCCACTCAACCGGGCGGGCTATCTTCCATCAATACTCCCGGAAAGAGGAGTTTGAGTCCTGCAGTACCAGAAAACCCATGAAAATCAGGGTAAAACTGGGTGCAAAAAAGAATGGGAAACTGACAGGGGTTTACATGGATGTAAAGGCAAACGCAGGTCCCTATGGGGCCCATGCCCTTACAGTTCCAATGAATGCCTGTTCAAAATCGTTGCCGCTTTTTTTATGCGATAATTTTGGTTTTGATGTGACAGTCTTTTATTCAAACGCATCTCCCACAGGCGCCTACCAGGGGTATGGAGCCCCAAAAGGCTCCTATGCCCTGCAGATGGCAGCCGCAGAGCTTGCAAAAAAGCTGGGCATGGACCCTTTGGAATTCCTGGAACTTAACCGGGTCCACGAAGGGTCCATGCTGGAAATATTAAAATGTCTGGGTGAAGGCAGGGAAGGTACTGCAGCCCCGGCAGAAAGCTGCGGCCTGGGTCCTGCCCTGGAACAGGGTGCCAAAATGATCCAATGATTAAGATGATGGGGGACGGGACATTCATGCTCTTTTCAGGGGGTGCTGACCTGGGTACGGGACTGGACACGGTCAGCGTTAAAATGGCATCTGAAACCCTCCAGACTGAAATGGATAATGTATCCATTCTCTCTGGCGATACAGACAATACTCCCTTTGATACCGGGGCCTATGCCTCCAGCGGTACTTATTTTTCAGGTAGCGCAGCTCTTTTGGCTGCCCAGGATATAAAGGCAAAGATCCTTGAAGCGGCTTCAACAATCATGGATGAACCTTTGGAAAATCTTAAAATCCAATACCCGGGTAAGGTGGTGGGGAAAAAAGATGAATTAACCTATACAGAACTTGCATGGCACACCCAGGCTGGAGAAGGCCAGGGCCAGCTCATGGGGCTGGGCCATTTTACCACGGATAAGCATGCCTTTCCCTATGGCGCCCATTTTGCCCAGGTAGCTGTGAATAAAAGAACCGGTGCCATAAAGGTTCAAAAATATTATGCACTCCAGGATGCAGGCATGCCCATAAATCCGGAACTTGCCCAGGGCCAGATCTTTGGCGGGGTATTAAAATCAATTGGTCACACCCTGTATGAGGAACTGGTATACGACAGCAAGGGTAGAGCCCTTAATACAGACCTTAGAAGCTATGGAGTTCCCATGATAGGGGATGTGCCCGAAGATTTCCAGGTCAAACTTATTCATACGGATGATCCCTACGGTCCCTATGGTGCTAAATCAATCTCAGAGATAGCAACCAATGGCGCGGCTCCGGTTATTGCCAACGCAATACACGATGCCATTGGAATCTGGATGCGGAAATGGCCTTTTACCCCGGAATCTGTGTTACGGGAATTGAAAAAACTGGGATAATTATTTTCAAAGTTGACTATTCCCTTTACTTTGCCCGGCAGCCCCTGAAATAAACCGTTCGCAACTGGCTCTATCCCTGGATATTTGCCATAAGCTTGGGGGTTTTTGGGAAAAAATCCGGCAA
>NBML01000084.1 GCA_002085465.1 Desulfobacteraceae bacterium 4572_89
GCCTTCTCAGGCATGCTCTGGTGAAATTCCGTATCAAAGACAGCCACATTGGGGGTTCCTGGAAAAATCTCTTCCGCAACTTCGATCCCCATGAGGTTAGCCGGATTGTGCAGGGGAGCCAGGGGACTGATCCTGCGGATCTCCTCTTTGACCTTGTCATCAATCAGCATGGCATCACGAAAACTTTCACCACCCTGTACAACCCTGTGCCCGATGGCGGAGATATCACTCTTACTTTTAATAACGCCCGTATCAGGAGCCGTAAGGAGATCAATGATAAGATGCATTCCAGCTTTATGATCACAAATTTCCTGCTTCAGTTCCGTCTTTGCACAATTTCCGTCATTTTCCATCTTTTTATGAGTCAATGATCCGTTTTCAGAACCGATTCTCTCAACAATTCCCGACGCCATCACCGACTCATCCATCATATTGAGAAGCTGGTATTTGAGGGAAGAACTTCCCGCATTGATAATTAGAACTTTCATATTTATTCCTGTCTGTTGTTACAGCGATTCTCATTTTGGAAAATTTGCATGGAGCCATCAAAATTAGAATTGCTGCTATTTTTATGTGCAATTTTAAAAAAACAAAAAACCATGGGAACTCCGAAAAAATTCCTGAACAACCTTTGCAGAGCTATCTGTTTCCGCAGCCCAAATTCAGATATGAACGTAGTGTTTCAATCCCCATGGTCTCCATTGAACTTGTCGTCACGATCTTTACGGCTCCGGCCCATCGAAGAAATTTTTCCGCCCGGCCCAGGTTGCACCCTCGAACATCCGCCTTGGTGATGATACCCATCACCTTTTTATTAAACATGGTTGCAAACTGAGGCGGAAAGATGCTGTTCACAGCCGCAGCATCCTGTACAAACCCCACAAAATCGCATTCAGCAGCCGTGGCCAAAAGAGCAGAATAGAGCCGCTTGTTCTCGACATAGTCACCCGGGGTATCCACAAAAGGCCCGCAGTATTCCACACTCAGAGTTCTTTTACTATCAAGCTTCTCCCCAAGAACAGCCTTGATCAGCACCGTTTTGCCGCTGCCGGTCTTTCCAACAAGCATCATTTTCTTCATGTCGGGTCCTAAGGGAACTAGGCGCAACAACAGGAGCATAGTGAACTATGTGCCTGGTGTTGCAACGTAGAAGACGGGCAAAAGGGCAAGCAGGATGCGTGGATTATTTTCTGGAAGTTCCCTACGTTCTGGTGATATCCACAGCATCAAAACAAAGCACGTCCCTGCACAGCGAGATCACATCCCTTACAGCTGATTCCACACTTGAAATATCTCCTGTAATAACGAGAGCTCCACCGAATCGATCAAGGAAACCGATTTCAACATCTGCGGCCTTGGTGGCCACATCCGCAGCGATGATAACCGATTCCATGGGGATTGGCAATCAAATGGGCCAGGGTCAATTGTCTACCCGGCACATACTCCTGGATCACCCTCTGTTTATTCTCTTCGGACATTTAAATCACCTGTTTTTAACCTAAAACCTGAATTCACAGTGTTGAGTTTTGGATACTTCTGCTGCTGCTCCTCAAAATTACAGCCTCCAAAATTCAAAACAAGCGAACTCTCCATAAACGAATAAGTTTATATCATAACAGCTTATTTTTCAAGTCTTCGCTGGGAGAAGGAATCACCACATGGCTGAGAACCGGTCCGCTGTCGCCTGCGCCCTCAACGCCTGCAGCCACGGAAGCTTCAACAGATCCCACATCACCGGTCATGGTGACAAAAGACTTCCCGGCCATGCCGGCAGCGGAACGGATCTCCAGCAGAGTTACCAGACCTGCCTTTGCCGCTGCATCGGCAGCCAGAATGCATGCCACGGTTGTACTGGTTTCAATAACACCCAGGGCATCAATACGGGGAGACAGAGTGGTGCCGCTCAATGCGGGCATCACGCTGTCGTGTACGCTTGGAATTACAAACCAGTCTATGACGGCTGCCCGGCCGATCTCTCTGCCGGTTTCAACGGCACTCTCCACAGAACCGGTATCACCGGCTACCATAACCAGATAGCGTCCCGGGCAGGTTGTCCGGGCAACAATCAGTTCAACCTGGGCGGCCTTGATCATCTCATCTGCGGCATAAATTCCCATAGCTATGCTGTTTAGCTCAACACTTCCAATTGTTCTAAAAGCCATTTTAAAAACCCTATTTGTCATTTAGTCGTTTCATACCTATTCATTAGGCAGCCTTAATGATCACAACGCCGTCGTCAATGCTCTCCACAATACCATCAATGGAAGCATGGATACGGGCGCCCAATGCATTGTCTGGAATTTCACCGATGGGATCGCCTTTACATACGCTCTCCCCGGCTTTCACCCGGCATAATGCCGGAGCACCAATGTGCTGGCATAAAGAGATCTTGACCCTTGACGGAACAAATCCTTCCACCAGCCCGGGATGGGTATCATATTTAACAATATCAAGGCGCTGCATCAGGCGTTGGGTGGGTACATGGCGGGTATCACGAAAAGGATTATTTTCAGGGTCTGCTCCTGTGCCCTGCCATCTGACACCCTGGGCCGTCAGCTCTTTTTTAATCAGCCCATTGACTTCACGGGGAGAGACTCCCATGGGACAGGCAAATTTCTCACAAACACCGCATTCGCAGCAAAGAAGCGCCTGTTTTCTCACTTCAGAATCCCTGTCCCCAAACGCTAAAGAGCGCATCACTTTATGGGGATGGATATCATGACCAAGAAGGTTTCTCGGACACAGATCCGTACACATGGAACACTGGCAGCAGATGGTTCCGGCAATGCGCATCAGGATTTCCGGTGCAGTTATCTTCTTTGCAACAACATTGTGATCAGAAGGAAGCACCATAAGACCGCTGGTGGTCTTGGTCACCGGCTGGTCTGCATCAGGAAGCACACGGCCCATCATGGGACCGCCGTCAACGATGCGGTAATCCGTTATGGTCGCTCCCCCTGCAAATTCAAGCAGATCAGATACAAGGGTTCCAACGGGTACCCTGACAACCATATCACGGCCCACCTCCCCGGTTATGGTGAGGTAACGGTCAGTAAGGGGAATATCCTTCATGGCCCGGGCTATATTATAGATGGATTCCACGTTACTCACAACCACCCCCACCTCAAGGGGAATTCCAGCCTCGGGCACCGTTCGTCCGGTGACCTCTCTAACCAGAACCTGCTCATCTCCCGCAGGGTAGAAATCCTTGAGTTCAAACAGTTCAAGACGCCCCGAGGCGTCCTTGGCAACAGCCCCCTTTACCGACTCCATGGCCTTGCAGTGTTTGCCTTTAAGGCAGATGTAGCCTTTCTTTGCACCGGTGCAGTCCATGACTGCATTCAAACCCTCTACAATGGTGTCGATCTCGCACTCCAAAAGATGGGGGTCACTCATGAGCAGCGGCTCGCAGGAGGCTCCATTCACAAGAACCGTCTCCACCTGTGCATTGATTTTAACATGAGTCGGGAAACCGGCACCACCAGCCCCCACAACACCTGCATTTTTTACCTTCTCTACAATCTGATCTCTCATTTTAAATCCCGCTGCCCGATTCAAAGGGCATCCTAATTTTTTCCTTGCATATCCGGCCAAATGACGCTTGCAATTTTTAGGTTCAATGCTTAATTTTGTGTTTTTTTAGCCCAAACATTTCCGATCACTTCACATATAATCATCTGCTCATCGCCTTTACATCCATGATCATTTTTAAAATTTCATAAATTGGATATTCTGTTCCAGGGCACTTTCCACGGCAAGGGGAGTAATATTTGCATCCTGGGGAATGCGGAGTTCCGACGCCCCGTTCTCCTTTGCATGGATAACATCTTTTTCCGTCACCAGCTTTTTTCTCAGCATCATTGTGCCGGTCTGTCTCCTTGAAAATTCCTTAACCCCAAAAGCATCCAGAGTTTTTTCATAGGATTCATAGAGGCTGTACAGAGCTCCGGGAGCTGTGGCGGTATAGGACTTGTACTCAAATTCAAACACCTCCACCTTAACCCCGGAGAGAAGCAGAGTTAAAATTTCCTCAGATGCGGGCTCCGAGGCCCGGCCTGCTGCAAGGTCAGCCATTCTGCTGCAGGAAAGCACGGGTAAAATATAGCGGGCAGGATTTTTCCCTCCCAGGTCATCATCAGAGAAAAAAACATCCACATCATCCCCAATATGCTCCAGCACCCGGGTAACAGAATCGCAATCTCTGTTTTCAAGTATTACCACGCACTCTTTTTCAGGCGCTCCGTTCATCTGTTTAAGGACCTCCTGGGTGATGGTCCTGACCAGTTCATTTAAATCCATATGAATCTCCTACCCGCCGCAGTTCATGGCAATACCAAGGGGGGTAACCAGAAAAGGATTGGCCGGCTTGTAGACCGGTTTACCGATCTCCTGTTCCATCACCTTTTCCATATTCTTCAGGCAGCAGGTACCACCCACAAGATAGATGGCTGAGATATCGCGTCCCCTAATATGGCTGTTGACAATGGAAGCCATCTTCTGAATTACCGGACGAACCACCGTCAGGATCTCGCCCTGACGTTCCGGCTGCTTTTTTAAATCTTCCGCCTCTTCAAAACTGATCCTGTAGTTTCCGGATATCACAAGGGAGATATGGGTTCCTCCGGTGGCCTCGTCCGCCACATAGACCACCTTGCCCTTTTCAAGAATGGAGAGGCCGGTGGTCCCTCCCCCGATATCCACAATCACGCCATTTGCGATGCCCAGCACCGCATTGGCGGCGGTGGGCTCATCCAGAACAGATGTCACTTCCAGCCCTGCTCCCTCAACCACATGGCCGTGGGTTTTGCAGTCGTTTTTACCGGTTCCCGGGGGAACGGCAATGGCGGCATGGGAAAGAGACCTCCCAAGACGCTCTTCAAGCTGTTCCACAAGTTTCCGGACAATCCGGGTGGCTCCAATATAGTCCACCACAAGGCCGTCCTTGATCACCTGGGCAAATTCCATGGCACAGGCTACAGGTTCATTTTGACGGTTCAAAACCACCACAACAATATATGCTGTTCCCAGATCCACTCCCACATGGAGTATCTCATCCGCCTTTACCCGGGCCGTGGTTTCCATGCAGTCTTCCAGGGCGGTTATTTTCTGATCAATGGCTGTAAAGTCCACGGATCGCCTCCTTGTTTTTTGGTAACCGTTCACAGGGTACTGCACCTGCTGCGTTGGCGGGCATTTGAAGTACATGAGTACGTCTGCATGCCCGCCGCCTTGCATCTGCAGCACCCTGCATCATCAGGGTCCATATGGATATGACGGTCGGCAACAATCAGCCCCTCCTCCAGCCCCACAATCCCGGCCTGGGATGCCAGAATAATCCCGGGTGTTCCCGCAATATGACCCGACTGACGTACAGGTACATCAACGCCGAGTATCCGTGCGTCGGTCTTGGAGATCTCTATCTGGGATCTGCCCCGGGAAGGACCCAGAATTGCCACATTGTCAATGACCCCTTTGGGGCCGATGAGCCGTACCCGCTCTTCACACAAAAACTGCCCCGGCTGTGAAAGTTCCCTGGCCTTGGTCAGGGGGGCGCCAAACAGATCAATGGTATCTTTTTCACTCAAATGGGCATGACGTGCCGAAAGTTCCACAGGAATGGGGTCTGATCTATTGATATCTGCATCCCGGCCGACTGGAGCCGCAACAGGCTCGCCGGCAAACTGTTCCATCACAAGTTTTATTATATTTTCAATGCTGTTTTCGTTCACGAAAGGCTCCGTAATCGATACTTACCGGCTTTTATCCTTGAACATCATGATGTAAAGTGCACTACTCATTCTGTTCAGGGCCTGGATAATATCTTGCTTTACAATTTCAAATTTTGCATTCAAAAACTGGACGGCGGAGGGGGGGCATGATATGCCCCTCCGCCGCACAATTTTTTAGGTGGAAAGTCTCGGGAATATCTTTTCTGAAAGAGTCTCTCAGGAAAAATTCCGTTATGACTTTCATGGTATCTTATCCCTGGGCCTTGGGAAGAATAAGTTCAACTTCGCCATGGGGACGGGGAATCACGTGAACACTGACCAACTCTCCAACCCTGTCTGCTGCTGCAGCCCCGGCGTCTGTTGCGGCCTTAACTGCGCCCACATCGCCTCGCACCATAACGGTTACAAGACCTGCACCAATCTGGGTACGTCCGATAAGTGTTACATTTGCAGCCTTTACCATTGCGTCTGCTGCTTCAATTGCGCCTACAAGACCGTGTGTTTCAATCATTCCTAATGCGTTCTGTGATGACATGTATGTCTCCTTTTTTATTTTTTTTCATGCTCTCTTAAATTATCGACCCCATAACCCCGAAAGGGAGTTCAGGCCATTTTCTTTAACTGTTCCACGATCAGAGCCGTAACAGCGCTGATGTCCATGGATGATGCATCAATCTGTTGTGGGGCTGCTTCGATTTCAGTATTTCCCAGATCATAGGCCACCCGCCTGATATTCATCAGATTCAGAGGGGTAACATTGTCGGATGTGGAACTTCCGCCAAGGGTTCCGCAGCCCAGTGTCAATGCAGGGAAAAGGTTTGTGGTTATCCCCACGGCCCCATGGGTTGAAGGGGTGTTGACCAGCATGCGGGATACGGGTTTTTTCATGCCAAACTCCCGGATCACCTCTTCATCCTTAGAGTGAATGACAAGGGAGTGGCCGATTCCGCCGTTCTGGAGAAGCTTGAAGCAGAGTTCACAGGCCTCTTTCCAGTCACTGACCGTATAGAAACCGATAAGGGAACTGAGCTTCTCTTTGGAAAAGGGGAATTGACGCCCTACTCCCTTTTCTTCGCATACCAGAAGACGGGTTCCTGCGGGGATATCGATTCCTGCAAGACGGGCGATATAATCTGCATCCCTGCCGACAATATCGGGATTCATGGTGCCGCCGGCGCGCTCCATGACGCGTACAACTTTTTCAAGTTTCTCGCCTTCAAGGAAATAGCCGCCTTTTGCAGCAAGAGTCGACTTGACCTTCTCAGCAATCAGTGACTCAGTGATAATGGACTGCTCGGATGCGCAGACTGTTCCATTATCAAATGTCTTGCTGGTAATAATTTTGGTCACGGCATCTTCAATATCCGCACTTCTCTCGATAAAAGCCGGTACGTTACCAGCACCGACTCCCAGGGCGGGAGTTCCGGAGCTGTAAGCCGCCTTCACCATTCCGGGCCCCCCCGTGGCCAGAATCAGGTCTGCGCTCTTCATGAGTTCATTGCTTCCCTCAATGGTGGGAACGCTCATGACGCTGACAAGATCTTCGGATACCCCGTAGTTCCTGAGAACATTCCTAATCATCTCAACGGTTTTTGCAATACACTTCTTTGCGCTGGGATGGGGGGTAAAGACAATGGCATTGCCGGATTTAAGCGCAATGATCGACTTGTAAATAGCTGTTGATGTGGGATTTGTAGAGGGAACAACCCCTGCAATTACCCCCATGGGCGAAGCAATCTCAATGATCTTTCTTGCCTTGTCTTCATTCAGCACACCAATGGTCTTCATATCCTTGACGGCTTCATATAGTTTCTCGCTGGCCAGAATATTTTTTGCTTTCTTATCCTGAACCCTGCCGAAACCCGTCTCTTCCACAGCCAGCGCCCCAAGGGATTCAGCATGGGCTGCAACCGAATCGGCAATGGCCTTTATGATGGTGTCAACCCGCTCCTGTCCCAGCTCTGCAAAACCTATCATGGCTTTTCGGGCAGACCGGACAAGGGCACGGGCCTCCTGCATCGATAATAAATCTTTATCTACCATAGGGTTAGTCCTCTTTCAGCCCGCAAGCCGTCATTATTGCGCTGATCAGCTCTTTTTTATGGGCAGTTTTAATGTTTTCAGGATCAAGGGGAAAACTGTCAAAAGTAAGGGAAATCTGCCTTAATTCGCTCACATTCATCTTCTTCAGCTGGGAAATCCCATATTGCCGGCTCCCGGTTTCCGATGAAGCTTCAGCCACCCCTTTTTCCGCCGGCACATCTTTTTCCGCTGGTATCTCTTCTTCTGCCTGCACATCCTGCTCCGCCGGTATCTCTTCTTCTGCCGATGCATCTTTTCCGGGTGGAGTCATATTTTCCGGTTTATCCCTATCCTCATCCCCGGGGAATCCCCTGATAAAAATTTTCTCAAGTTCCGGATAGGGACGTGCAATGACATGCTCAGAAACCAGCCCCCCACCGTTTATGCGCTTAACAGCGGCTGCCGCAGCCTCTATGGATGCCTTCACAGCAGAAACTTCACCGGTTACGCTTATGGAAATAAGACCCGAGCCTATTTGTGTTTTTTCTAAAAGGTGTACGTCAGCCGCTTTCAGCATTGCATCTGCGCTTTCAATGGCTGCAATAAATCCTTTTGTTTCAATCAATCCAAGTGCCGACATTTCTTAATCCTTTTAATTAACAGGATATGTTGAATAAAACATTCTGGCTTTATCAGGAGAACACCAAACCACTTTTGAGCCTGAGGGCACAAAAAAGACGTCTCCCGCATGTCCTGTAAAGGTCTCTCCATTGATCGTAATGGAGAGTGTACCTTCAATGATATAATCGACCTCTTCATATCCCTCCAGCTCCCATTCAAACTCGGAACAGTCGATTTCCAGAAATCCCGAGGGGATGTGTGCGCCGTCACTGTCGCTGATTAACTCCTGATAGCAGGCCTTTACACCCGGTGTGCCTGTATCAAGGAAATCCATTCTCACGGATTTCCCACAGACAAGTTTTACACCGCTGCCGGTCTCTGCAGAGTAAGGCAGTTCAGGTGTTGGGGTCTCCCCGGAGAGCTTGTTTAAAAGATCTTTGCAGTCCATCTGTTTAAGTGCATTATAAATCAGATCACTGCTGATTTCACCGTCACACGCCGACGAGTCACCATTGCCGGCAGCAGCAGCGCAGGCAGAATCCGGACCGCCTTCACACAGCTCCAGATCAGCAGCATTTGCCGCATCCTTGGCAGATGGGGTCAGGACAGTATCCTTTTCAAGATAAAGCCTCTTCTCCCCCTGCTTAATAAGTTTTTCAATATCATCCGCACAAATCAGTTTTGCCATGCTTCCATACTCCTTTCTACTATTTGCGATTTTCCATCAGTGCCGGATTACCGAAACCGGAAAATCATACTCTTTTATCCAGGCTTCAATACGGTCCAGGTCTTCATCACTCAAACTCGGGTCGCCCTTGACGGCATACTCCAGGCCAAGCTGAGTGTACTTATTTACCCCCAGTTTATGATAGGGGAGAAGATCTATCCCCTGAAAGTTCTTATAATTGCGAAACGGTGCCAGAAAATCCATGAGAGTATCAATATCCTGCCTGCAATCATTTACACTCTTGAGAAGCGGCATCCGGACCTTTACCTGATGCCTGTTATTAAGGAGAGCCGTCAAATTATTCAAAATAGACTCGTTTCGAACCCCTGTGAGTTCAACATGACGATCAGAGTCCATATGTTTCAGATCAAAAAGAAATAGATCCGTGAATTCCGCGATCTTCATCAACGCTTTGGGGTTTGCATACCCGCAGGTTTCAACGGCGGTGCCGATCCCCCTCTGTTTACAGACCGAAAGAAGATTTGCCGCAGCCTCCGGCTGCATCAGAGCCTCTCCGCCGCTCAGGGTAACGCCTCCTCCCGAAACATCATAAAAGGCCCTGTCCTCTTCTATAACGTCCATGAGTTCCGAAATGGTTTTTGACTCCCCCACAATGGACAAAGCAGATGACGGGCAGGCCTCTTCACATTTACGGCAGCCTGTGCAATCAATATCACGCACAATTTCATGAACCTGACTTACCGGCGAAATCTTATGAATTCCAACAGGACAAACCGGAACACAGGCGCCGCAGCTCACACACAGGTCCTGCTTAAATAAAACCTGGGGGCCGCTTTGCTGACTTTCGGGATTTGAGCACCATTGGCAGTGCAACGGACACCCTTTGAAGAACACGATGGTTCTTACACCCGGACCGTCATACATGTTGTACTTCTGTATATTGAAAATCCGTGCTTTTCTTTCAATCGTTGTGTCAGCCATAGTGCTCAAACTCCTGTTTATCACCTAAAAAATGCAAGCGTCATTTGGCCGAACATGCAGCTGTAGTCGTCCATCTCAAATGTTCGGAAACACGGCAAATCCGGTCCAAAGACGCTTGCAGATTTCAAGTCTTATATCTCTTTCAGCATGGTTCTGCTGATGATCTCATCCTGAACATCCTTGCACAGCTCAACAAAGAAGGCACTGTAACCAGCCACACGCACCACCAGGTCACGATACTTCTCAGGATGTTTCTGGGCGTCAAGAAGCATATCATTATCCAGGTAGTTAAACTGCATTTCACCATTACCCAGCATGCATGCGGTACGGAGAAGCGTGATAATCCCGTTTTCACCTTCCGGAGTATCCAGCAGACCGGACATCAACTTAAAGTTGTGAACCATACCGATGTTCATGCTGTCATTGGACATCTTGGAAACAGACTTGATAATGGCGGTGGGCCCCTTGAAATCAGCACCCTGTGTAGGGCTGATACCATCTGAAAGGGGCATCCATGCCGCACGTCCATTGGCAGAAGCTCCCAGAAGCTGACCAAAAGGGGTATTGTTGGAAATGGAGAGGGTGCCGTGGCTTAATACCGAGTAGAGTGTTTTATACTTGCGATGTTCACGCTCTGTAAACTCAACAAGATCCGCTGCGATGAGATCGACATAGTCGTCGTCGTTTCCGTACTTAGGTGCGGCCAGACAGTCGGCTTTCACCTTTTCATAACCCACGAAATCAGCTTTCAGGGCCTGGTTCAGCTCCTCCAGGGTGTATTTTTTATCATCATACACAAGCTTTTTAATTGCAGCCATGGAGTCGGCATATGTAGCAAGGCCGCTCCAGATAACGCCGGGTCCGAAATTATACATGGCTCCGCCAGCGGAAACATCTTTGCCGGATTCCATGCAGCCTTCATACATGATGGACATCAGGGGTTTGGGAGCCAGCTCCTTATGAACACGCTGGGAGATAACAGTGGCAACGCTGGTCCATTTGGTAACGTATTTAATCTGCTCTTTGACAGCTGCATCAAACTTCTCATAGGTGTCAAAGGAGCTGAGCTCACCCAGGTCGGGACAGACCTGTTTCTTATACCAAAGGGGGACGCCGTTGTTGAGAGCCAGCTCAATACAGATGGGCCACTGGGTGTAGGCAGTGGATGTCCACTGATAAAGACGACCGGATTTCTGGGGCTCAACGCATCCCATCAGGCAGTAATCCCGGGCATCTTCAATGGAAACGCCCTTTGCCAGCATCATCTTGATGTGGGTATCGTCAAAATGGATGGCCGGGAATCCCATGCCTGAGCGAATCACCTCAACGATCTTTTTCAGATACTTCTGGGGAGATGTGTTGTGAACACGTGTTGCCAGGGAAGGCTGATAAATTTTTACGTGTCTCACCGCATCCATGAGCAGATAGGTGAGATCGTTGGTAGCGTCACGGCCTTCACGGGTCACGCCGCCTACACACATATTTACAAACGGCTGATAGCCTGCGAAAAATTTAGACCCGTCTTCACTGGTGATCCACATCATTTCAGACATTTTGACCAGCATGCAGCCGGCAAGGTCAAAGGCTTCGTATTCGGACATGCGGCCGGATTCGATATCCGCCTTATAAAAAGGATACATATACTGGTCAACACGGCCGATGGACATACC
>NBML01000017.1 GCA_002085465.1 Desulfobacteraceae bacterium 4572_89
TTACCAGATAATCGGCAAACGGCGTCCCTGTTATCATCCCTGAATCCGAGTCCACCATTTTTCCATCCGGATCAACTCCTTTCAATTCAAAAAATTTGACAGGCTCAAGAGTTTTCGAGTCCAGGATAACGGCTGTATGGGGGGAGTATGATCCTGCCATAACGTAACGGCCGTCTCTTGACATAGCAAGCGCAGGTCCATTTAACCCGGTGCGGATGCTGCGTACGGCACGCATGGAATAAAGGTCTATCTTATATACATAACCACTGTCGGTTTTTACATAAGCCCAGCGGGGATTGGTCGGATGATAATCCATATTATGAGGCGCATGGGTTGTGGGGATTTCCCCTACCTGGCGGTTTGTCCTGCCGTCAAAGAATACCACGCGGCTGTTGCCTGTGGAATATCTTCCTCTGGCCATTATTCCCATCAAATCATTCATATCCTTGATGGGGTAGGTCGGTTTGGAAGGAAGGACAGATTCATCAGCAACATATACCTCCAGAGATTTTTTAATATCTTCCATGCCAAAAGAAACTTTTGTCTTTGATGTGCTCTTAAATAATGCTGAAAGTTTTCGCAGTTCTGCCGTACTGAGTTTACCTCCCCAGGGCGGCATTTGGGTCTCGGAGATTCCATTGCTGGTCATGGATCGTATAGCAGCTTCGCTGGTATTGCTCAGTCTTTCTTTGGTTAAAGCCGGTGCAAAATAACCACCCCGGTCTGCACCATGGCAGACAGCGCAATTTTGGGTAAATAATTTTTCTGCATCCTGCATATCTCCGGCATTGGCAACGGTCGTTGTCAAACCTGCCATGATCATGATTGCCAATGATGCAAGAAGGGGCCATGTAAATTTATAGTTTGTTTTCATTTTATCAACCTCATATTTATAGAATTATTATTGGGTTTCTGGTAAAAATTGCCTTTATGGCACCTAAATGAAAGTTGACATCTTAAAGCTGTTTATCACCTCCTTTTTTTCCATCATGAATTTTATTGTTGAAGAACTATTTTATAATCATGTGGGATATATGTTTCATCCAGACTGAGCAAAAAAACCAGAAGAATCTTGGCCTTTTCCTCGGTAAAGCCAAGATTCGGCATTACTGAATTCGGATCGTTAGCAGTCGGGTGCATCACCGATTCGAACAGATACCTGATGCTGAACCGTGCAAGATTGGTGAGCTCCGGCGCTATACTTCCCCCGATAGCGCCGATTTTATGGCAGTCAATACATCCCTTTTCTTTAAACAATTGTTTACCGGCAAACAATTTTGGCGCATCTTCCTTCATAAGATCTGGATTATGACACTTGCCGCAGGAGGCCTGGAGGAATTCTTTAGGCAGGGTTGGCTTTGACCAGAGCCGACGCGATACATTCCCATGGGCTTCATCTTTAGTTAGAGCATATCCCTGCCCCTCATGGCAGAGTGTACAACCGAACCGTTCAATGTGATGTATCCAGGTAATGGCTGGATCCGGATGAGTTTGATATGGCAAAGGCGCTTTTTCCAATCCTTGTACGTCTATGCCGAGATGACAGGTCATACACCGATCCACCCGATTTGCCAGTGGCAGATAAATTTGCTTAACACCAGATGCAGAACTCCCCGGATCTGAAGATGGATCAATATACTCTTTAAAGACCTTTGTAAAATCTTGTTGATATTGCCTCCATTCGGGTCGAGATTCCTTCCAAATCATACCACCAAGCAGGACAAGGATAATAAATCCTGAAATCAGTATTTTTAAAGTTTCTCTCTCAGCTAATTTCTTGTCATTTTTCATGTCCATTCCTGTTTATTTTAAAATTCTGGGCTTTATTTCGGCATTGAAAATTTGGTGTTCCCTGTCATTAATACTCACTAAATTATTTACCGGATTAGTTACTAGTGAACTTCAGGCCATACCTCCCAGGGCCAATAAAAAACCCAGTTGGGACCGCGGCAAAAATAAGTAAAAAAGATAAGACCAAGAATGACCAGCAAAATCATGGTAAATATAATGTTCTGGCGTAATCGACTGCGGTGGAACCATACACCTGTGGCAGCATCAGGGCTGTTGTCAAAAAACGGAACTATAGCTAACCAGGTCAATAACAGGCCCGGGACAACCACACCGCCCACAAATCCACCATTAATCCGGTACTGGCCAACACTGACAGTGGTACTGGCAACAAGTTCCTGCAACCAGAGCAGGAACCAAGGTGCCTTGGCAGGATTCTCCGCCATTATGGGATTGGCAGGTGCATTGAGTGGAATACTGACAAGCAACGCCAATAAAACAGCAAGAGCCGTTGTTGTAAGAGAAACCCATATGAGCCTTTTCAGGAACATGGGTGTACGTTTCAGTGATTCATCTTTCTCCAAACCGGAAAACGTCTGGCTATCATTATTCTCCTGGCCCGGGCCTGCTTCAATGTTATCTTCACAGGCCATGCCGCCATCTGTTCGATTCCTCCAAAAATGGTATGAAATAAAAGAAACCGTCAAAAGGGGCAGTAACAATACATGGAGGACATATATTCGAATCAAAAAATTCTGTCCCAGTTCGTTTCCGCCAAGAACAAAATATTGAAGTCGGTCACCGATTATTGGGATTGATTTAATGATATTGGTTCCGATGTTCGCCCCCCAATATCCCACCTGGTCCCAGGGAAGGACATAACCGGTAAAGGCCATGGCCAGAGTTAACACCAGCAGCATGATACCTGTCATCCAGTTAATCCAGCCATTGGTTGTTTTGCGCCGTCCTTTCTTAAAAGACCCAGTGTAAAAAGTCCTGCACAAATGTAAAACAACAAAAGCTATCAACAGGTAGGCAGAAATCCTGTGAAGGTCACGAAGAAACCAGCACAGATACTTCATAAGCAGGCAGCGGAGTGGGAGCAGGCCCTGTATACGGTGTTCCGTCTCCATAAAATTTAGACCCGTGGCAGGCACAGTGGAATTCGTATTTTTCCTCAAGCTCTTTTCCACGAACTGTCACCTTCTTTGCTTTGGAAAGTTTGTTGAAAGTAACGTTACACCCTAAGTGTGTACAAATGGATGAAAGTGCATGAAATTTATTTCCTTCCTTAATAACGAAGATACGATGTTTTGCCAGAAAGTTGGGTCCATCGGTAAATTTATGGGCAGACCCCACCTTGAACCGCTGGGGAGGTTCATAACGAGCTTTTGGGAGAAACGATTTGACCACGGCATAGGCCGCCTGCCCGGCCATCCCTCCAAAGATCCCAATAAATGCAAATGCTTTTAGAAAATTCCTTCGCTTTGTAGTTTTCATTGCATACCCCTAAAATCATTTTTTTTATTCATTCTAACATTGCCTATTCAATTTTATATAAAATCGGAAATGAAGCTGAAAGTATGTGACATATATCACAAAAAATTTAATAAAATTTAGACTAGTTAAAACACTTTTGTTTATCAAAATATCTGATTTTGTTTAACTTTGGCTTTTGATATAGAAGCACGATCCATTTTACCCTTGACTTAAAAGTATTATTTTTCTACATTTTAATTGAGTTAATAAAGAATTTGATACGAACTAGTTAAAAAAACAGATGGATAAAGTATGAATGAATTCTCAAAATAAAATCAAAAGTTCTCTTTATCAAATCCCTTATTTTAAAAATGTACCGGAAGAAGAACTTTCAAAATTAGCCAGGATGGTTAAAAAACGCTGTTTCAAAAAAAATGAGTTAATCTTTACTGCTAATCAAAAATGTAGAAACCTGCATATACTTCACACGGGTAAGATAAAGATCTTCATGGTCTCTGAAAATGGTCAAGAGCTGATCATTCATTTTCTTAAACCAATGAATTTTTTTGGCGAAGAAATGCTTTTTGGAGAAAACATATATGAAGCTAATGCCCAGGCTCTTTCTGAAACTGTCCTTTTTGATATCAATAAAAAGGATTTAGAGGATTTCATTATCTCCCATCCGCGGGTCGGAATAGCCATGCTGGCCGGTTTTGGGAAAAGGGTAAAAAAATTAGTAAAGATGGTTGGAGATTTAGCTTTAAAAGATATCCAAAGCCGCCTTGTGTGCTGGCTTGTCCAGATGGCCAATGAACAAGGGGTGAAAACCAATGAAGGTATCGAAATTAACGGTTTGTCTCAAGAAGAAGTAGCTTCCAGTCTTGGAACAGTTCGGGAACCAGTGAGCCGTTGCCTGAATCGACTTCAGGAAGGCAATTTGATTAAATTAGGTAGAAAGAAAATTATTGTTCCTAATATCGAATATCTTCACAGTTTATTAAACCACATCCCGTCACATATTCCAACCCGGCACCATAGCTGAATTGAGATCCCCCCTCTTACGTGACTGTGTTCAATCTGGCAGGAAACTATCTTTAAACTGGACCCAGTAAGAAAATACCTGCTTTTATTCAAGCATATCCAGAGCAAATCTGACAAAGGTTTCCGCTCCCAGCAGCAACAGGGATTCATCAAAATTAAATTTTGAATTGTGCAAAGGTGAAAAACTGTCTGAAATATTTTGATCTTAATTTTTTTCCCATCTTTTCATCTCCTTTTTAAAACAGATTTTTATGATTCTTTCTCTTTTATGATTCCTCCTCTAGGAATTTACCACCCTGCATGACCCGGGCGATTGCATCGGCTTCATTAAAAATATCTATGTCTTTCAAAGGATTATTTTTCACCAGAACCAGATCAGCAAGTTTACCCTGTTCAATGGTTCCAATTCTGTTTTCCATCCCAACTACCCTGGATGCTGTGTGGGTTGCTGCCACCAGTGCTTCCATGGGGGAAAGCCCGTGCCTGACCAGCAAAGGGATTTCCATAAGGTTCTTTCCATGATAATTAAAGGGGGTTCCGGCATCTGTTCCCATGGCAATGATCACACCTGCCTTATGTGCTTTTTGAACACTCTCTTTGTGATGGGGGGCAACAATATTATTTTTTTTGACAGCCCAGTCCGGAATTCCAGCCTCGACTCCCATTTTTCCAATATGGTACATGGCAGCTATGGTGGGAATAAAAAACACTGAGTTTTCCTTCATAAAGGAGATAATTTCATCGGTAAGATAAATCCCATGCTCAATGGAATCAATGCCCGCATGGAGGGCATCCAGAATGCCCTGGCTTCCCATGGCATGGGTGGCGGTCTTTTTTCCTGCCTTGTGGGCCTCTTCGATGCCTGCCTTCATCTCTTCACAGGTAAGCTGGGCACTGCCCGGCTCCACAGAAGATGTCAGAACACCGCCTGTGGCCATAAATTTGACCTGGTCTGCTCCAGCCTTTATCTGCTCCCGGGCAGCACGTCGTACATCATCCGGCCCGTCCGCCTCCCGGCCAATGGGCCAACCATGCCCTCCTGTCATGCAGATCAAACGGCCGGAAGCCAGTACCCTGGGGCCTTTGATCAAGCCGGATTCAATGGCCTGCTTCAATCCCAAATCAATGTAGTCTTTTCCTCCCAGGTCACGTACCGTGGTAACGCCGGCCTTAAGGGTTTTTCGTGCATTTTTAATGCCTTTTATGGTGGTGATTGTGGCTGTTTCAGTTGCCAGGGCCCCAATGGGATCAGGGCTGCCGTTCATTACCAGATGGACATGGCAGTCGATAAATCCCGGAAAAAGAGTGGCATTACCAATGGGGATCTTTATTGTACCTTCCGGAAGTCCGGAACTGGTAGCACTGATATTGACAATTTCATCGCCTTCAACCAGTACAGTGGTATTTTCCAGAACCTCACCATTGCCCACAAACACCCGGCCATCTATAAACGCTGTTCCCATGATTCCCCCGATATCTTTATTTTCCTACTTTATTAAAAATTTATCGTGTTATCCTTTACGAAGCATCTGGATTACTTCAACCAGCCTTGAAACCAGATGTTCATGGTATATTTTACCACCTTCCAGGGATGCCTTGGATGGTTCACCAGTGGTTCCCTTGGATTTTTCAGTCAATTTCTTCATCTCTTCCAGGCTGGAGGGAACATAACAGAGGGTATCTTCCTTGTATGAGGGATCAACACTGTACAAAGCCTTTTGGTGATGGGGGTTGTCAATGGCCCTGTCCATTTTAACAAGATCAGGATATCTGTACATCATGTGAGAGCCTTCTATCTCTTCTGCATGGCCCACCTCTCCCCAGCCAAGACCATCGGTGATTGTCTTGGACATATAGGCTGGATCAAAAATCGCAAGTTTTACCCCAAGTTCACGTTTTGCCCTTTCCCCTGCAATCTGCATCCAGGTAATATTTACAATCCTGTGTCCGTTGATTAAAACAAATTTGTCAAATCCGTGGTGATGAAGGGAAGAAATCATATCAAATGCAATCTCAGCAAGAATATCAGGCCGTATGGTTATGGTTCCCGGCAGGACCATGTGATGGGGACTCCACCCAAACCATAAAGGAGGCGCCACAGGAACCCCAGCCTTTTCTGCCGCATCCTGGGCCAGGGTCACTGCCACCATGGTATCGGTTCCACAGGGAAGATGTGGGCCATGCTGTTCTGTGCTTCCAAAGGGTAAAATAATGGTTTTTGAACTTTTATCAATTTTTTCTTTGACTTCCTCCCAGGTCATTTCCTGGAGCCATACGCTAGCTGTCATATTTACCTCACTTTATGTTTTACATATTTCCTTTATTTCCCTTACATTACTTATTCTCAAAGCATTACTTATCTTCCATTGTTTCCAGAAAATGGGTATCTATCTCCCCTTTTTGAAATAAATCATTTTCAAACACTTTTCCATAAAACCTGATTGTGGTCTCAATGCCTTTAATCTCAAATTCCGCCAATGCCCTTTTCATACGCATGATGGCTGAAGGCCTGTCCTTGGCCCAGACAATGAGTTTTCCAATAAGGGAATCATAAAAAGGTGTTACCATGTATTTGGTATAGATATGGGTATCCATCCGAACGCCCGGTCCCCCCGGAAAAATTACGGATTCAATCTGACCGGGCGAAGGCATAAAATTTTCATTTGGATCTGATGCATTGATCCTGCACTCCATGGACCACCCGGAAAACGTGATATCTGACTGCTTTATTTTCAGTTTTTCTCCGGCTGCAAGTAAAATCTGCTGTTGTACAATATCAACATTGGTCACAAGTTCAGTCACAGGATGTTCAACCTGTACCCTTGCATTGACTTCCATGAAATAAAAATTTTTATGTTTATCCACCAGAAATTCCATGGTGCCGGCATTGGTGTAATTAAATGCTTTGGCAATTATAAGGGCTGTTTCACCCAGTCTGGTGCGAAAGGGTTCATCCACAAAAGAGGAGGGAGACTCTTCAATAAGTTTTTGATATCTCATCTGAATACTGCACTCCCTTTCTCCCAGATGGATATAATTACCAAAATTATCACCAAAGATCTGAATCTCAATATGCCTGGGGTTTTCAATATATTTTTCAAGATATAAATCAGGATTTCCAAAAGCTATCCTGGCCTCTCCCGAAGCCGTGGAAAGAGCTGTTACCAGCTCCTCCCTGTTGTTGGCGATTCTCATACCACGACCGCCGCCGCCGCCGGCTGCTTTTAAAATCACTGGATACCCCACCCTGTCAGCCACATCACAGGCCATATCAGGTGATGAAATAATATCATCGCTTCCAGGTATCACAGGAATTCCAAGTTCAATTAAGGTCTGCCTGGCAGCTGATTTATTACCTGCCCTGGAAATGGTGTCGGCGGAAGGGCCGATAAAAATAATATCATTATCAAAACAGGCCTGGGCAAAGTCAGAATTTTCTGAAAGAAAACCATATCCCGGGTGAATGGCATCCACTTTAGCATCTTTTGCCGCCTCAATAATACGTTCCATGTTTAAATAACTTTTACGGCTCAGAGCAGGCCCGATATTTATTGCATCATCTGCATATTTTACATGGAGGGAATCCTTATCAGCATCTGAAAAAACAGCAATGGATTTAATCCCCATTTCTTTGCAGGCGCGGATTACCCTCAGAGCAATCTCTCCCCTGTTTGCTATCAATATGGTTTTAAATAACATAATTTCTCCAATTACCTCTAAATCAAGGACCTCTAAATCAGGAACCTTTGCATTACAATTTAACTGGGTTCAATCTCCATCAATGCCTGATTTTTCATTACAGGATCTTCGTTTTCCACCAGGATTTTTTTCACAATGCCCGATTGTTCACTGCGAAGCTCAGTAAAGATTTTCATGGATTCAATCATGCACACGATATCTGCTGAATTTATGGCCTGGCCCTCCTCCACCAGGGCTTTTTCCCCGGGTGCCGAAGATCTGTAAAAAGTCCCCATGACCGGCGATGTGATGGTATAGGTTTTTTCGCCCATTAGTTTTCTCCTTTTTGTTTATGGAATTTTAGTTTATTTTTTAAAATATACTTGACATATATTTCAAAACCGTGTCAAGCATATTCTGGTCCTGATAAAATCAATTGAATAAAGCCCCTGTACGGAAACTTCTTCTTGTATTTCAATTGTGTGGTTGATAAAAGTATCTGAACGGATACTTTTATATAGGAAACACATTGAAACCTTCATCTAAAATCAACAATCCTGAAGAATTGGGACAGTATCTTCTCAAGGAGCGTAAACATCTCAAACTAACTCAAAAAGAGATTTCTGAGTTTTCTGATGTTGGTAGAAAATTTATAATAGAGATTGAAAAGGGGAAAGCAACTGCTCAACTTGGAAAAATATTTGAATTGCTGAAAAGCCTTGGCCTTGAACTCCATATAGTTAAACGTGGAGACAGCTGATGTTGGAAACTTTGAATGTTTTTTTCGGCCAAACCAGGGTCGGCTCCCTAAGTATTAATAACAGACGACAATTTTCCTTTGAATATTCCAGGGAATGGCTGGAATCACCGGAGGCGTTTCAAATATCTATTTCTTTACCCATGCAGGAAGGTAGATTTCCACATGATACAGTGAAATATTTTTTTTCCAATCTGCTACCGGAATCTGCTGTCCGGAAATTAATTTCAAAACAGCTCGGTATTTCAGATAAAAATGACTTCATGCTTCTTAAACGAATCGGGGGGGAGTGCGCAGGGGCAATATCCATTCTACCTGAATCAGAACTGCCGGAATCTCCAGACCAATATAAATATCGTTCTTTATCCGACGTGCAATTAGCAGATATAATCATACAGATACCCAGACGTCCTTTACTTGCCGGCCAGGAAGGGATTAGGATATCTCTTGCAGGGGCACAGGAAAAACTGGCACTTTTCCATAAAGGTCCTGACTTCTATATCCCGACGAATGGTGCGCCAAGTAATGTTATCTTAAAACCCGCCATGGTTAATTTTCAGTCGTCCATTGAAAATGAATGTTTTTGTATGATGCTTGCCAACTCTGTTGATTTGAATGTTCCACCTGTTTCAATTGTTCGAAAAGAGTCCCAACAGGTCTTGCTGATAAAAAGGTATGACAGAAAATTGGATAATGATGTGCTCAAGAGAATTCACCAGGAGGATTTATGCCAGGCAATGGGACTTTCCCATGAACTGAAATACCAGACTGATGGCGGACCAGACCTTACGACATGCTTTGATTTCGTCCGAATGCATTCTGCAAATCCGATAAAAGACCTTCAGCAGTTAATTGAATGGGTATTTTTTAATTTCTTAATCGGTAATATGGATGCACATGCAAAAAATTTGTCTTTTATGTATCAGGGAAGACATATCCGGTTAGCACCTTTTTATGACATGATGTGTACGAATATTTATGAAGATTTGTCACAAAAACTTGCTATGAAAATAGGAGGAAAAAACAGGCTGGAGTGGATCATGGAAAGGCACTGGAACAGACTTGCAGGGGAAATTAAAATAAGCAAGAAAGTCCTTCGGAAACGATTAACAGATTTTTGTCTTAAACTGATCAATAGAATTGACATTACCCATTCGAGCTTTATCAGCAGATATCACGATGACAGCCTATTGAAGGATGTCATAACAAACATCAAGAAAAGAGCAGGCACAACACTTCAGAAATTTGAATAAAAAAAAGTTGTCTTACAATTTATTTGAATGTGAACTAAAATTTTTTAATAAAAAATAAAAAACTATTGACATATCGTAAAAATTATTTAAAAAGTATACTTATATAAATCCTTTACCCCCACCTTACAGGAGGCCAAATGAAATATGTCAGCCATGCCAAATGTATGATCTGCGGCAAACGCTTTGAAAAAAGTGAATTTGATTATATTTGTCCTGATCATGGCAATGAAGGAATTCTGGACATCCAATATGACTATGATGCCATAAAGAAAGCGTTTACAAAAAAAAAGCTTGCTGCCAATAAAGATTTATCTATCTGGAGATACAAACCCCTTCTTCCTGTGGATGAAAATTCCCAGGTTCCAAACCTGTCTGTGGGGAATACTCCACTTTTAAAACTTGAAGCCCTGGCAGATGAATTGGGTGTGAGCCGGCTTTACTTAAAAGATGATGGCCGGCTACCCACTGCATCTTTTAAAGACAGGGCAAGCGCCATTGCCGTTGTAAAAGCCCGGGAAGCCGGTGTCCAGGTTGTGACAACAGCCAGCACCGGCAATGCAGCAGCAGCACTCAGTGGCCTCTGCGCATCCATGGGTCAGGAAAATATAATATTTGTTCCAGCATCAGCACCCCAGGCGAAAATCGCCCAGCTTCTCATGTTTGGTTCAAAGGTGATTCTGGTTGACGGAACCTATGACGATGCCTTTGAGCTCTGCCTTGAAGCGGCCCAGGAATATGGATGGTATAACAGGAACACCGGATACAACCCCTATATGTCTGAAGGAAAAAAAACCTGTGCCTTTGAGATCTGCGAACAGCTTGACTGGAAAGCCCCTGATGTCATTTTTGTAAGCGTGGGTGACGGATGTATCATAGGCGGTATCCATAAGGGGTTAAAAGATCTGTTCCATTTGGGGTGGATTGATAAAATCCCACGCCTCATGGGAGTCCAGGCAGAGGGGAGCAGCTACCTGTACCAGGCCTGGAAAAATAATGAAAATATTGTTACAAAACCAGGCATCAATGCCAGCACCATTGCAGACAGCATCAGTGCAGGCCTGCCCAGGGACCGGATCAAGGCCCTGGATGCAGTTAAGTTCACAAAAGGCGAATTTATCATGGTAAGTGATGAAGAAATCATCAAAGCCATTCCAGACCTTGCCAGGAAAACCGGTGTTTTTGCAGAACCGGCCGGTGCAGCCACCTGGGCCGGGGTTAAAAAAGCCGTTCAAAACAAGATTCTAAAGGCCCATGACCAGGTGGTCGTCATCAATACAGGAAGCGGCCTGAAAGATATCAATGCTGCCATGAAAGCAGTTGAACAAACCAATATGCAATATTATACGGTTGAACCATCCATGGATCACTTTAGGGAGCATTTTAAAAAAATTGCATCGGATTTAAAACTTTAATTTTCCCAGATTTCAATTAGACCAGATATAGGAGATAAAAATTATGATTGATTTAACAATTAACCCGGAAGCGTTAAAAAGGACTGTGGAACTTGCAAGGGAAAGAAACATTATCATCCCGACCCTGAAGCAGCAAAGAGATCCGTCTTTAATTCCCGAAAAAATAGTGGACAGGCTCAAAAATGTGGGATTATGGGATGTGGACCCCTTAAATCTTTTCAGGATAACCTGGTACAATGAAGCCAAAAGCCAGGGAGGCGGATACACCGGTGTAAATTATATGGAATTTCCCGAAGAACTGACCGGTGTGAAAGCCCGCATTCTTGCGGTTGTGGGTAAATATTTTCCAACGGGCGCCCATAAAGTGGGTGCAGCCTTTGGATGTCTTGTTCCCAGACTTGTCACAGGACAGTTTGATCCGTCAAAGCAAAAAGCAGTCTGGCCTTCCACTGGCAACTATTGCAGGGGCGGAGCCTATGACTCAGCCCTGCTGGGCTGTGAATCCATTGCCATTCTTCCGGAAGAAATGAGCAGGGAAAGATTTGAATGGCTGCAGAAGGTAGCAGGCCAGACCATTCAAACACCTGGATCTGAAAGCAATGTAAAGGAGATATTTGACAAGTGCTGGGAACTGAGAAATTCAGGAGAAGACCTGGTCATTTTCAATCAGTTCGACGAATTTGGAAATTATTTATGGCACCATGAAATTACCGGGCCTGCAATGCTGGACATGCTCAATAAAATCAAGACCGACAAAAACAAGGTAAGAGGCCTTGTCTCTGCCACTGGTTCCGGCGGAACCATTGCTGCCGGAGATTATTTAAAAAAACAATTCCCTGAATGCAAGATTGTGGCAAGTGAGGCCCTCCAATGCCCCACTCTTTTGAATAACGGATTCGGAGCCCATAGAATAGAAGGCATAGGGGATAAACATGTTCCCTGGATACATAATTCTAAAAATACTGATTTTGTGGTTGCCATGGATGATGATGTTCCCATGCACCTTATCCGTTTATTTAATGAACCTGCAGGACACAGCCTGCTCAAGGAAAAAGGGATCTCAGACGAGATGATCGACAGCCTTGATCTTATCGGTATCTCCGGGGCTTCCAACCTGGCTTCTGCCATTAAATTTGCCAAGTACAACGAATTGACTGAAAACGATATCGTACTAACGGTTTTAACCGATTCCATGGAAATGTACGAAAGCCGCCTTAAAGAGCTGAACCAGGAATGCGGAAGCTTTACCCATACAGATGCACAGATTGTTTATTCCCGGGATTTGCTGGGCCTTACCATGGACAATATGGAAGAACTGACCTATTACGGCAAAAAACGAATTCATAATTTAAAATATTACACCTGGGTTGAGCAGCAGGGTAAAACCTATGAAGAGATTCAGGAACAATGGTACAATGATGCCTATTGGACTTCTATTGTTGACAAAACAGATGAGATTGACGGGCTGATCGAAGAATTTAATAAAAAGACCGGGTTACTTGAAAAACTTTAGGAGCATGGAAAAATGACAATAGACTACAAAAAAATAGTTGAAAAAGCTGAATTTTATAAGGCAGATATATCAAAATTCCTTAGGGATATGATTGCCATTCCCAGTGAAAGCTGCAATGAAAAAGAGGTAATACTCAGGATCAAAAAAGAGATGGAACTGGTGGGATTTGACAAGGTTGAAATCGATCCCATGGGAAATATTCTCGGGTATATGGGAAAAGGGGATAAACTGATTGCAATGGATGCCCACATCGACACAGTGGGCGTGGGAAACCTTTCCAACTGGGACCATGATCCCTATAAGGGCTATGAAGATGATGAGATCATTATTGGCAGGGGCGCCACTGACCAGGAAGGCGGTATGGCTTCCATGGTATATGCTGGAAAAATCATAAAAGACCTTGGGCTTGAAGATGATTATACACTTCTGGTGACCGGGACGGTACAGGAAGAGGATTGTGACGGTCTCTGCTGGCAGTATATTATTGAAGAAAGTAAAATCAGGCCGGATTTTGTTGTTTCCACAGAACCCACCTCCTGCCGTATCCACAGGGGCCAGAGGGGGAGAATGGAAATAAAGGTTGAAACCACAGGGGTCAGCTGCCATGGTTCAGCACCTGAACGGGGCGACAATGCAATTTTTAAAATGGGCCCCATTCTCAATGAACTCCAACTGCTTCAAAAAGAGTTGAAAGACGATGATTTCCTTGGAAAAGGGACACTCACTGTTTCTGAAATCTTCTTTTCATCCCCTTCAAGATGTGCTGTTGCCGATGGATGCAGCATATCCATTGACAGACGTCTGACCTGGGGTGAAACCTTTGAACAGGCACTTGAAGAGATCAGGCAGCTTGAATCTGTAAAAGCTGCCAGGGCAATTGTTTCCATGTACGACTATGACCGGCCTGCCTATACCGGACTGGTATACCCGACAGAAGCATATTTCCCGGCCTGGGTACTGGAAGAGGATCATGTTGCCTGCAAAAGCCTGGTTTCCGCCTACAAAAACCTGTTTAACAAAGAACCCATTGTGGACAAATGGACATTCTCCACCAATGGGGTCTCCATTATGGGACGTTATGGAATTCCCTGCATTGGTTTTGGCCCGGGCCATGAAGACCAGGCCCATGCACCCAATGAAAAAACCTGGAAATCAGAACTGGTAGAGGCTGCAGCCATGTATGCGGCCATTCCGTCCATGTATCTGAAAATCCTTACACAGAAATAAAATAGCGCGCTGTTCGCTATTAGCGATTAGTTGTTAGCCATTAGCTTTCAGCTAAACGCTAATGGCTAACAGCTAAATGCAAAATAAACAACAGGGCCATGGCCGGTCGGTAAAGGGGTGAGCCGTGAAAAAAAAATTAGCTGTAATCGCCATTGGCGGAAACTCTCTGATACGGGATAAAAACCATGTAAAGGTTGAAGATCAGTACATGGAAGTAACCAAAACCGTCAGGCACATTGTGGAAATTATCAAGGCGGGTTATGAAGTGGTGATCACCCATGGAAACGGCCCCCAGGTGGGGTTTATCCTGAGAAGATCTGAAATATCCTATGAACATGAGGGGCTTCATTTTGTGCCCCTGCAAAGCTGTGTGGCAGACACCCAGGGGGCCATTGGCTATCAGATTCAGCAGGCCCTTGGCAATGAGTTGAAAAAATGTAATATTCCCAAAAATGTTGCCACGGTTGTGACCCAGGTAAAGGTCTCTGAAAAAGACCCCGGGTTCAGTCATCCCACAAAACCCATTGGTCAGTTTTATGATGAAGCAAAAGCCAAAACCATTAAGAGAGATCGCCCAGACTGGAAAATGATATCCGATGCAGGAAGGGGATATCGCAGGGTGGTGGCTTCTCCCAGACCCGTTGAGATCATTGAAATGGATATGATCCGACATCTTGTGGAAAATGATTTCTGTGTGATTGCAGCCGGTGGCGGAGGAATTCCCGTAGTGGAAAACCAGGAAGGGGATCTTGAAGGAGTGGGTGCAGTCATTGACAAGGATTTTGCATCGGCTCTTCTGGCAAAAAATCTCAAGGCAGATCTATTAATCATATCCACCGGGGTTAATCATGTATCCCTCAATTATGGCAAAGACAATGAAAAAGGGCTATCCCTTATCACTGTGAAACAGGCAAAAGCCTATTTAAAAGAAGGGCATTTTGAGTCTGGAAGCATGCTTCCGAAAATGCAGGCAATCCTGTGGTTTCTGGAAAATGGGGGAAAGAAAGCCATTATCACAAAACCGGATCACCTGAAAAAAGCGATCATAGGAAAGTGGGGCACCCATATAATCGGGTAAACACTTTATTAAGTTAAACCCTTTATTAAGTTAAACCCTTTATTTTTTGAACATAATTTAAAAACCATGCGAGGGTATGTTGATTGAATTTACACTGAACAAGGAACCCATTTCTTATACGGGTAGTGATGATCTTTCTCTTTTAACATGGCTCAGGGAAGAAAAAGGAATTGTTTCCCCTAAAGACGGATGTTCAGGACAGGGGGCCTGCGGTGCCTGCCTGGTCGAAATAGACGGCAAAGCAGTGCTTTCCTGCAGAACGCCCATGAAAAAACTGTCCAGGTCCAGACTCGTTACCATTGAAGGGTTTGACCCGATACTGAAAGATACCCTTGCCAGGGCCTTTGTAAAAAAAGGTGCTGTCCAGTGCGGTTTCTGCACACCTGGATTTCTTTCCAGGACAAAAATCCTTTTGGAACAGAATAATTCTCCCACCAGAGATGAGATTCGAAAAGCCCTGGCAGCAAATCTATGCCGTTGCACCGGCTACGCCAAAATCATTGATGCCGTAATTTTGGCAGCCCAATCCTTACGGGACAAAAAAGAAATTAAACTCAATGAAAGCGGAGGAATTGGAAAGGACAGATCCAAGCATGATGCTTATGTAACAGCCCTTGGCCAGCGAAAATTCATAGATGATATGAGATTTCCCGAAATGGTGTTCGGTGCCTTAAAGTTCAGTGATCACCCCCGGGCAAAGGTTTTAACCATCAAAATTGACAAGGCAGAAAACCTGCCCGGAGTTATCCGTGTATTCACGGCAAAAGACATCCCTGGAGAACGGATGACCGGTGTCCTTCACCAGGACTGGCCAGTCATGGTTCTTGAGGGAGAAACAACCAGGTATATTGGAGATGTTCTTGCCGGTGTGGTTGCAAGTGATAAAGCAATTGCCAGAAAAGCCTGTGACCTGATTGATGTTGACTATGAGGTATTGGAACCTGTAACAGATCCTGTTGAAGCCATCAAAGACAAAATAAAAGTTCATGAAAATGGAAACCTGCTGGCTGTCAGTAAGTTTTCAAGGGGGGGAGATATTGAGGAGGCATTTCATTTGTCCCACCATGTGGTTTCAGCCCGATACCAGACCCAGTTGGTTGAACATGCATTTTTAGAACCTGAAACTGCCATTGCCAGATCATGCAAAACCAGATCATGCAAAACCAAATTCTACAAAAACAGGGGAATCCAGGTATATACCCAAAACCAGGGAATTTATGAAGACAGGACTGCCATTGCGAAAATCCTGGGACTGCCAAAGGAACAGGTGATTGCGACCCTTGTGCCCTGCGGCGGAGCCTTTGGCGGTAAAGAAGATTTGACGGTTCAAGGTCATGCAGCCCTGTTCTGCTATCATCTCAACAAACCGGTAAAGGTGAGCCTGTCAAGGGATGAATCCATACGCATGCACCCCAAACGTCATCCCTTTGTTATGGATTACAAACTGGGATGTGACAAAACCGGAAAACTGACTGCCCTATCCGCTGAAATTATAGGGGATACCGGGGCCTATGCATCCCTTGGAGGTGAAGTATTGAACCGTGCGGCAGGCCATGCAGCCGGGGGATATCATGTGCCTGTGGTGGCAGTTGTCTCCAAAGCGGTTTACACCAACAACCTGCCCTCGGGCGCCATGAGGGGATTCGGGGTCAACCAGGTCACCTATGCCATGGAGTGCATGGTGGATGAACTATGTGAAAAAACAGGGGGCAACCCCTGGCAGTTCCGGTATGACAATGCCCTGAAAAAAGGGTCCATGACAGCCACGGGCCAGGTACTTGGCGACGGTGTCGGGTTGAGGGACACCCTGCTTGCCGTCAAGGATGAGTATGAGAAAGCCAGGTATGCCGGGCTTGCCCTGGCCATAAAAAATATCGGATTCGGCAACGGTCTGATTGATGAAAGTGAAGCAGAAATAGAAGTGGTTTCTGATAAGAAAATCATTCTCCATCACGGGTGGACTGAAATGGGCCAGGGAGTTGATACGATTTCCAAACAGATTCTCTGTGACATCCTGAATTCTGATAATCTGGACATTAACGATATGGATATTGAGGTGGTGTCCAGCACAGATTCCGAAGTCGTGGGGGGCATGACCACAGCCAGCCGCGGCACCTTCCTTCTGGGCAATTCTCTGATCATGGCTGCTGAAAAACTCAAAAAAGAACTCAAGACAACAAGCCTGGCAAATCTTGCAGGAAAAAGATTCAAGGGACGCTGGTTTTGTGACTGGACCACAAGGCCGGGCAAAGATGTGAAAAACCCCCTTACCCATTTTGCCTATGGATATGCTGCCCAGGTGGTTATCCTGGACGATAAGGGCAGAGTGGACAAAGTCATTGCAGCCCATGACGGCGGCAGGGTAATCAACCCCACCCTGTTTGAGGGCCAGGTTGAGGGTGGGGTCATGATGGGGCTTGGGTATGCATTTACTGAAAAACTGGGCCTTGATCATGGATATCTTAAGTCGTCAAAAATGGGTAAACTTGGACTGCCAAAAATCAAATCAATGCCGGAAATCATTGTCAAGGCGGTTGAAGTCAAAGATCCAAAAGGACCATTCGGGGCAAAGGGTGTGGGTGAAATAGGACTGGTTCCCACGGCCCCTGCTGCCATCAATGCCTTGTACCAATTTGACAAAAAGAGGCGGTATGAACTTCCGGTTGGGCAAAGGATAAGATAAAAGGCCAGATAATAAAATCAGATAATAAGATCAGATAAAGGGTAAAATAAGGATAAGACAATGACATTATATATTAAAAATGCGACTTTTATTGACTGGGAAACCCTGGAATTTAAAAAAACCAATATAGAAGTCAGTGAAGGAAAGGACAAGGGGATAAAATTTCTGGACACCCTTTCTCATGGGCCCCCTTCTCCTGCCGCGTCCCTTTCTCATTCAGACTCTTTGCAGGTGGTGGATGCCAAAGGCAAATTTGTCACCAAATCCTTTGGATGCGGACATCATCACATCTATTCAACCCTGGCCAGGGGCATGCCTGCTCCTGTAAAAACCCCTGAAAACTTCACAGACATACTTAAATATGTCTGGTGGAATCTGGATAAAAACCTTGATCTTGAAATGATAAAGGCAAGCGCCCTGGCCTCAGCACTTTATTGTGCCAAAAACGGAATCACCTTTGTTATTGACCACCATGCCTCTCCCTTTGCCGTTGAAAACTCTCTTTTTACCATCAAGGAGGCCTTTGACTCAATTGGCCTTTCCCATCTGCTGTGCTATGAAATCTCAGACAGGGACGGCGAAAAAATCCGGGACAAGGGATTGGAAGAAACAAAAAATTATCTTACCGCCGGGAACCAGGGGCATGTGGGGCTCCATGCATCCTTTACAGTGGGAGAGTCCACACTTGAAAAAGCTGTGAGCCTTGCCCGGGAATGCAATACAGGCATCCATATCCATGTGGCAGAAGACCTGGCAGATCAGGATCATTGTCAAAAAAACCATGGCAAACCTGTGGTGCAAAGGCTTTACGATGCAGGCGGCCTTGACTTAAAAGGGTCAATTTTGGGGCATTGTATTCATCTGGATGAAAATGAAAAAACCCTTTTGAGGAATTCAAAATCCTGGATTGTCGAGAATGTTGAAAGCAACCTGAACAATAATGTGGGAGTTACTGGGTATTCAAATCATGGGGACAGGGTCATGCTGGGTACGGACGGGATGCATTCGGATATGCTCCGGAGTGCCAAGGCAGCCTTTTATCAGGGCCTTGGAACAGAAGGCATCAGTTTTCCGGGAATCCATGAAAGATTCAGGAATATTCACAGATTTATCAAAGAAAATAATTTCCATGGAGATACTGACAATAACCTTGTAATCCTTGATTACAAACCTCCCACCATTATGAATCAGAACAATTTTCTGGGCCACTTTGTATATGGAATTGACTCCTGCCATGTGGACACAGTCATTTCTTCAGGCAGGGTGATTGTGCAGGACAAAAAACTGATCACAGCAGATGAAGAAGAGATCCTGGCTTTTGCCAGGGAAATGGGAACCAGACTCTGGAAGAAACTGGTATAATTTAATTAACAATGGAGGCAAAATTGAGCAAATTAAAAATAATTGAAAGTATAAAGACCCTGGCCACAAAAAATATAGATAATATGTATCTGAATGATTTTTTACTGACCTGGGAAAAATCAGATGACGAACTTGCTGCTGTGTTTGAGGTGGCCCGGATTTTACGGGGGATGAGGGACAACAATATATCATCCAGAGTCTTTGACTCCGGCCTGGCTGTATCGTTGTTCCGGGATAACTCAACCCGGACCCGGTTCAGCTTTTCTTCTGCCTGCAACCTCCTGGGACTCACGGTCCAGGATCTGGATGAAGGCAAATCCCAGGTTGCCCATGGTGAAACTGTACGAGAAACAGCCAACATGATCTCTTTTCTGGCCGATGTTATCGGCATCCGGGATGATATGTACCTGGGTGCGGGCAATGCCTATATGAAAGAGGTCGCCCAGTCGGTCCAGCAGGGATATGAAGAAAAGGTACTTCCCCAGAGGCCCACACTGGTCAACCTTCAATGCGATATTGATCACCCCACCCAGAGCATGTCCGATGCCCTTCATCTGATTAACACCTTTGGCGGGCTGGACAAACTTCGGGGTAAAAAAATTGCCATGACCTGGGCCTATTCCCCTTCCTATGGGAAACCCCTTTCCGTTCCCCAGGGCGTTATCGGATTGATGACCCGGTTTGGCATGGATGTCAGCTTTGCCTATCCTGAAGGGTATAATGTCATGGACGAGGTTGTGGATATCGCCAAAAAGAATGCTGAAGCAAGCAATGGAAACTTTGAGATTGCAGGCTCCATGGAAGAGGCTTTTGCAGGGGCTGATATTGTTTATCCAAAAAGCTGGGCACCCTATGCAGTTATGGAGCAGAGAACAGACCTGCTGCGGGCAGGAGATGAAAAAGGCCTTGAAAATCTTGAAAAACAATGCCTTGAAAATAATAGCAAATATGACTCATGGGAATGTACCCGTGATCTTATGAATACCACCAAAGACGGGAAAGCATTGTACATGCATTGCCTGCCCGCAGATATTACCGACGTCAGCTGTAAACAGGGTGAAGTAAGTGCTGATGTTTTTGATCAGTACAG
>NBML01000018.1 GCA_002085465.1 Desulfobacteraceae bacterium 4572_89
AAAAAGCACTTGCCCTCTGGGAAGCCCAGATGGCAATCAACTCTGTTATTTTTCTGGACTGGGTATAGACTATGGTGCGGAGCTGCCTGTGGACAGCGGCATGAATCAGGGCAATGGGCCTGTGACAGACAATATCTCCTGCAAAACCTTTGGAATTTTTCAGGGAAAGAATATATTTGCCAAGGCTCACAAAATACTCTTGCCCAGGGCAGGCAGGGTCAATTCCACGGCAAGTTCTGCAGTTTTATTGGCCACACCCCTTAGAAGCTGTCCAAAATCCATGGGCACCCCGATAATGCTGAGCTGGTTTGGAATATTGATCTGGTTTGACATGATATCACCTTAAAAAAAGTTCACATTGACACCCCATATAACATAGAGTATGAAATCTATTCAATAAAAAGATACTCTTTATCAGGACCCTTTTGAACTATTGATATATGGAGCAATTGATATTTGAAACAATTGATATTTGAAACGGAAATAATATGGAACGAAAATACGAATTAAAAAGTCAGCAGACCATTGATACAATCACAGCACTTCTGGACAGCGGCGCAAAAAAACTCTCGGTTCTCATCCGGCATTCAGACCGTTTTTTTACCAACGAGGCCAGGATGGAACCATTTATGGGACTGACTGACCAGGGCAAATCCTTTGCCATGGACCTGGGCAGTTCCATTCCTATAGAGCCTAGGCCAAAACTATTTTCCAGTATTTTTGGAAGATGTATTGAAACATCCTACCTCATTGACAAGGGATACACCCGGCAGCATGAGATTTCCCTGGATCACAATATCACCAATGAACTTCTGGCTCCTTTTTATATTAAAGACATTGAAAAGGCCGTTCAAATATTTCAGGCCCAGGGCAGCAATCTTTACATCCGTAACTGGTTTGACAATAAGATTGACGACACAATCATGGAAAACCCGGAAAAAACAGCAGACATATTAAGCGAATACATGACAGATCAATTAAAACACCTCAATGATAATGAAATGGCTGTCTGCGTAACCCATGACTGGAATATTTTCCCTTTAAAAGAATTCAAACTGGGAATACGCCATGAAGCAGCAGGGGATGTGGGGTACCTTGACGGGGTTGTCTTCTATGAAAAAGAGGGGCAATATTTTTTAACCTCATACCAGTCAGAGCCTAAGCAGATATAAGAAAACAGGCAACTCATCTGGCCCTGGCAATAAAAATGGCCCTGACTGGTGCTGGATATCCTTCAATGGTTTTGTCCGGATTTTCGGGATCCAGAAAATCCTTTAGGGACTCTGTCTGAATCCAGTCTGTTTTACGCTGTTCTTCACTGGTGGTTTTTATTACATCCAAACACCGGATATTGGTGAACCCGGCCCTTTCAAGCCAGGATTCCATTGTCAAAAGATCTGGAATAAAAAACACATTTCGCATTTTAGCATACCGGTCTCTGGGAAAAAGACAGATATTTTCTTTTGAATCAATGACCAGATTTTCAAGTACAATTTCTCCTCCTTTTCTCAAAGAAGCATGGATATCCCTGAGCATGTCAATGGGGGATTTTCTGTGGTAGAGGACTCCCATGCAGAAAACCAGGTCAAAATATTGGTCCATTGTGGGTAGTTGCTCATGGGGAATGGGAAGACAAAAGACCTTTTCCTGGCGTAAAAACTTCTGGATTATCAGATATTGATAATAAAAAGAACTCTGGGGCTCCAGGCCAAGAACAAATAAAGGGTCTTTTGCAGCCATGCGGAACATGTAGTATCCGTTACTGGACCCGATATCAAGGATACGTCTTCCTTTAAGATTGGGTAGATGGGGTAACAGCCTGTCCCACTTCATCCAGGACTGCCATTCCGTATCAATGTCCACGCCAAAAAGATTAAAAGGACCTTTTCTCCAGGGGCAGATCCGGGCTAATTTTTCCTGGAGACTTTCTTTTTCAGCCATGGAGATATCTGTCTCATCACCCACAACAATTGTTTTACCCTTGAGATCGGTTTTTAAAGGGATAAAATCCGGTATGCTTTCCAGTACGGTTTTGAATTTTAAGAAATTACCTTTACCATGATCAAGGGATTCTCTTTTTTCCCTGACCACAGCCTTGAAATCTTCGTACCAATTCTCAAACCTGCATTCCGGGTGATGTTTTAAAAATCGTTCCATACTAATTTACTTTATGGCAATCATGGATGAAAAATTAAACCATTTGAGCCAGATATCAAAAAATGAAAAACCAGCATTGAGGATTCGATGTTTATGAACTTCAAGGGACTCCGGGATCAATATTTTTTCAAGGGCATCACGCTTCTGGCTTATTTCAAGTTCTGAATAACCATTTTCAAGTTTAAAGCGCCTATAAAAATCCAATTCCAGGTCATTGCCTGATTGTTTATTGTGAATGGTTTTTTCCGTAAGAAGAACAACGCCTCCCGGTAGAAGACCATGAAATATCCTTTTGATTAATCTGTCTCTTTTTTTTACATCCAGGAACTGCAGGGTGAGGTTGATCAAAACCACTGAAGCATTTTCAATGGGAACATCCTCAAGCTGGTCGCAAATAAGATCAATTTGAAGGGAATCACCCTTATGTTCAAGCCTGGCCTGGTATTTATCGATCATGGGCCGGGAATTATCCACACCAATCATGGTAAAAGGCTGGTTTTTAAATTGTTTCAAAATCAAGATACCCTGATTTCCGTGGGAACATCCAAGATCATAAATTCTGGATTTATCCTGATAAAATTTCAAAACCATCTGGGCCTGACGTCGGATACTTTCACCGTAAAGGGGAACAGATCTAGTCAGCATATCATCAAAAACAGAAGCCACTTCCCTGTTAAATGTAAAGGGCTTAATCTTATCTTTTTTATCTGCAAATACCCTGTCTTTTTTCATTGACCTTTCCATTATTAAAATTTACTGGACATCTATTATAATAATTAGCCCCTAAGCGCAAGATATGGCCTGTTACAAATCGATATTCCTTGACTAGGTACAGACCGGATGATATTTACAAGTTACAGAAAAATATAGGAGCTCAAGAAGATATCCGCAAACAAATCGCAGGAGGATACAGGTATGGAAATAGTGGGGATTGATGTTGGTTTCGGATTTACAAAGGCATATAATGGGGAAAATTCCGTGATTTTAAAATCCCTTATAGGAGATGCCACGGATATCCAGTTCCGATCTTTTATAGGGGAGGAGTCTTCCACATCCAACCTCCATGTCACCTTGAATGACAAATCCTATTTTTTAGGCAACTATGCTGAACTCCAATCCAATATCACGGAATTTACCCTTGACCAGGAAAAACTCATTGAAAATTTTGTAAAAATCCTGGCCATAACTGCCGCGGGTATCTGCAGCAAATCCTCAGGCCCCATCAATGTTGTAACAGGTCTGCCCGTGGGGTATTTGAAAAGGGATTCCCGCAACCTCAAGGAAAAAATCCGGGGTATCCATGAAATCATTTATCACAATATAAATGGGAAAGATGAAACCCGGAGAATACATATTGATAAAATACATGTCATTCCCCAACCCATTGGGTCTATTTTCAACCTGATATTTGATGAATACGGTAAAATGAAAGACAAAACCCTGGCTTCCCAAAAGCTGGGTGTGGTGGATATCGGGTTTAAAACCACTGATTTTTCCATATTTGACCATCTTCAGTATATTGAACGGGGTTCTTCCACTATGGATACGGGCATTTCCAAATATTTCAGTGTGATTGCCAATAAGTTAAGACAGGAAAGCAATATTACTATTGAATTATACCGCATCTTTAAATTCATTGAATCAGGCATGATCAAGATCAGGGGCAAGGAATATAATATTTCAAACCTGAAAAAAAGGGTATACACCCATGCAGCTTCTGCCATTGCATCGGATCTGAACAGGCTTTGGGAAAATGACTGGGACATTGATTCCATAATTCTTTCCGGCGGCGGCAGTGTGGAACTGGCTGAATATCTTTCCCCAAATATTGAAGGAAATGTAATTCCCATTCAAAAAAATATTGATGCAAGATTTAACAATGTCCAGGGATATTGCAAATTTGGCAAATATAAATGGGGAACTCCCCAAAAAAAAACAGGACAGAAAACCAGCAACCAGAAAACAGAAGAGGTAAAAAATTCTACGACTGAAACCATTGAGAACGGCCCTTCTGCCCATGCAGAACCACAGGAAAAATCCTCAAAAGGACTTTCCTGGCTCAAACGACAAAATTAGAGAGCGTAAATGAACGATAAAACACTTACCCAGCTCCTGTCCAGGGTAGCCCAGGGCAGTCTCAGCGTAGAGGATGCCCAGGCCAGGTTCAAACATCTTTCCTTTGAAGATATTGATTTTGCCCACATTGATCACCACAGGTCATTGAGAAAAGGCTTTCCCGAAGTAATTTTCGGCCAGGGTAAGACCTCTGTCCAGATCATTGGAATTCTTGAAAAAATGATCCCCAAAGAAGCGATTGTCCTGGTTACCCGTATTGACAAAGAAAAAGCTCTGAATGTGCAGCAAGCCCTTCCTGGAACTGAATACTTTGAGGATGCCGGAATTTTAAGAATTCAAAAAAAAGAACCAGACATTACCGGCTTTGGAAAAATTCTTATCATCTCAGCCGGGACTTCAGATATTCCCGTGGCCATGGAAGCGTTAATTACTGCCAAAGCCATGGGAAATAAGGTGCAGACTCTGTTTGATGTTGGAGTGGCAGGGATTCATAGATTATTTGCCCATAGCGATCAGATTCTTAAGGCCAGCGTATTGATTGTGGTGGCCGGCATGGAAGGAGCCCTGCCCAGTGTAGTGGCAGGCATGGTTTCAGCCCCTGTAATTGCAGTACCCACAAGCATTGGATACGGAACCAGTTTCAACGGCATGACTGCATTGCTGGGTATGCTCAACTCCTGTAGCTCCAATATTGCAGTGGTCAATATTGACAATGGATTCGGAGCTGGATATATGGCTTCTTCCATCAACCATGTATCCAACATTCAACAGTAAAGGAATATTCTTTACAATTCCCTTTTCAGATCAATGGCTTCCACATCATCCAATGCCTGGTCATAAGGATATGATATCAAACTCCAGTTTTCCAGCCTCAATTTTTGACAGATCAAGAATGTCGTTTACAATGGATAAAAGTGCCCTGGTACTGTTGTAGACAATCTTTGCATAACCCCTCTGCTCTTCACTGAGGTCAGAGTCCAGCAGCACATGCATCATTCCAATGATCCCGTTCATGGGATTCCTGATCTCATGGCTTATATTGGCCAGAAATTTATCTTTTATTTCCATGGCAGCTGCAGCATTTTCAGAAACTGACTTCAAATTGAATTGCGAACCTTATTGAGCCTTCAAAAAAATCACAAGAATTTTATCCCAAAGTATAGCCAGACCATGGTTTGAATGTCAAATTTAATTGTATTGTCAAATATATTATGCAAAGCCAGTATTAAATTTTTATTTTTTGCTTGACATTAATAATATTTATATATAATAAATTATTTTTAAATAGAGTAAATAATTATGATTATAAATTTTATCAACATACTACTAGTGCTTATTATCGTGGAGGTGATTATTCTCACCTCCAGGCGAAGGGGCTCCTAGTGGCATAAACTTTAATCAACTTTAAAAGCCGTTATCAGCCCCGCCAAGGCAGATAACGGCTTTTTTAGTTTTAGGAGAACAACATGAAACTCACAGGGGCTCAAATACTTATTAAAATGATCAAATCCCAGGGAGTGGATACCATTTTCGGTTATCCAGGCGGTGCCACCATTGACATACATGATGAGCTTTCAAGACATGATGACCTGCGCCATGTCCTAGTCCGCCATGAACAGGGTGCTGTCCATGCTGCGGATGGATATTCCCGTGCCCATGACAGTGTTGGTGTGGCCCTGGTAACCTCGGGCCCGGGTGCAACCAATACCATAACCGGACTTGCCACGGCCCATACAGACTCCATACCCATTGTGGTTTTTACAGGACAGGTTCCCACTGCCCTGATCGGCAATGATGCCTTCCAGGAAGTTGATACTGTGGGGATCACAAGACCTGTAACCAAACACAATTATCTGGTGAAAGATCCCAAAAAACTGGCATCCACCATCCAGGAAGCGTTTTACATTGCCAGATCCGGAAGGCCGGGTCCTGTACTGGTGGACCTGCCCAAGGATATTCTCCAGGCTGAAATTGAATTTCAAATGCCGGAAGAGACCGCCTTGCGGTCATACAAGCCCAATTACAAACCCAACAAAAAGCAACTTGCCAAGGCAGTAGCCATGATCAAGGAGGCAAAAAAACCAGTTATATTTACCGGGGGCGGGGTGATTCTATCCAGAGCGTCAAACCAGCTCACCCGCATTGCCAAAATTGCAAATATCCCTGTGGCCGGCTCTTTAATGGGCCTTGGTGGTTTTCCAGGCTCTCACCCATTGTGGCTGGGAATGCTGGGAATGCATGGAACCTATCGTGCAAATATGAGTATCGGCAATAGTGATTTAATAATTGCAGCAGGTGTGAGGTTTGATGACCGGGTAACTGGAAATATTGAAAAGTTTGCTCCCCATGCCAAAATCATCCAGATCGACATTGACCCCACGTCCATCCATAAAAACATTGAGGTTCAATGCCCCATAGTGGGAGACTGCAAAACAGCACTTACAGGAATCCTGGAGCTTCTGGAAAAAGAAGATCCCAAAGACCTGACAATGGACCGGGCCCAGTGGCTGGATCAGATTGACCAGTGGAAACAGACCACCCCATTGAAATATGACCAGGGCAAGGAGATCATCAAACCCCAGTTTGTTGTGGAAAAACTCTATGAAGCCACCAATGGTGAGGCCATTATTACCACGGAAGTGGGTCAGAACCAGATGTGGGCTGCCCAGTTTTATCATTTTGACAAACCAAATCATTTTGTCACCTCCGGCGGCCTGGGCACCATGGGATTCGGCCTGCCCGCTGCCATCGGTGCCAAGGCTGCCTTCCCAGACAAGACAGTTGTGGATGTGGCAGGGGATGGCTCAATCCAGATGAATATCCAGGAACTCATGACTGCCATGGAGTCCAGACTGGATGTTAAAATTGTAATTCTAAACAATAGATACCTGGGAATGGTCAGGCAATGGCAGGAATTGTTCTATGACAAGGCATATTCAGACACTGACATGATGAATGCACCAGACTTTATAAAACTTGCAGAAGCCTATGGAGCGAAGGGCTTTACATGTGAAGATCCCGCAAAGGTTGAATCCACCCTTAAACAGGGCCTTGAAACTCCTGGCACGGTAATCATGGAGTTTATCGTGGAACGGGAAGAATCTGTCTACCCCATGGTGCCGGCCGGCGGTGCCCTCACAGAGATGCTTCTGGTTTAACAAGGAGAAACAACAATGGAAACAAATAAATACTTACTCTCAATTCTTGTGGACGATGAACCAGGAGTTCTTTCCAGGATTGCAGGACTCTTTTCAGGCAGGGGCTTTAACATTGACTCCCTGAGTGTGGCAACAACGGCAGACCCGGATGTCTCCAGGATCACCATGGTAACAAATTGTACTGCCCAGGTCATCGAACAGATCAAAAAACAACTTCACAAACTCATCAATGTAATTACCGTTAATGACCTTACTGAAAAAAAATATGTAGAAAGGCAGCTGGCACTGATAAAAGTCCATGCCAAACCGGAAAAACGGGCTGAAATCCTGAGAATCGTTGATATATTCAGGTGCAAAATAGTGGATGTGGGACATTCCCATTTTATTATTGAGATGTCCGGGAACAGTGAAAAACACCAGGCCTTTATTTCTCTTTTAACTCCCATGGGAATTGTGGAAATTGCATCCACAGGTGCCATTGCCCTGGCAAGGGAAAACGGGAATAAAAACCCCAAAGATAAAAATAAAATATAGTCAGAAAACAAAAAAATTGAGAAGAAAAATGGAAAAAATACTTTTATATGATACCACCCTCAGGGACGGGATGCAGGGAGAAAACATATTTTTTTCCCCTGAAGACAAGATCAAAATTGCCCAGCGTCTTGATGATGCAGGTACCTGTGAAGAGGATTCCAATATCAGGGCCCTCATTGATTCCAGAGCGCCGGTCATTACTCTTTTTGGAAAATCCTGGGACCTCCATGTGGAAGCCATCATGTCCAATACAAAAGAAGAAAACCTGAACATGATCCAGGAAAGCATTGCATACCTTCTGGGTAAAAACCGGGAAGTGCTCTATGATGCAGAACATTTCTATGACGGTTACAAGGCAAACCCTGACTATGCCCTTGAAACCCTGGAAGCCGCAGTCAGGGGCGGCACAAACTGTCTTGTACTCTGCGACACCAATGGGGGATGTCTGCCCTGTGAGATTGAAACCATTACAAAAGCCGTGGCCGACCATTTCAAAAACCATGTCCGGGAGGACATCATATTGGGTATCCACACCCACAATGACTGCTCCATGGCCGTTGCCAACAGCGTGGTGGCTGTCCATGCCGGTGCCAGCATGGTCCAGGGTACTATCAACGGGTATGGAGAAAGATGCGGCAACGCCGATCTCACTGCTATTATTCCCATTCTTGCCCTTAAGATGAAAAGAGAATGTATGGATGATGTAAACCTTAAAAAGTTATTAAACCTTTCACGGTTTGTATCTGAAACCGCGAATATGCCTCCTGCGAGTTCCAGGCCATTTGTGGGAAAATCTGCTTTTGCCCACAAGGGAGGAGTTCATGTTTCCGCCATAATGAAAAACCCCAGGGCCTATGAACACATTGCTCCGGAACTTGTGGGGAATCAGCGCAGGGTCCTGGTATCTGAACAATCTGGAAAAAGCAATATCACTTACAAGGCAAAGGAACTGGGCGTTGACCTTGGAGAAGATGAAAACAAAAAAGCATTGATCGTCAAAAGCATAAAGGAACTGGAAAATAATGGGTTTGAATTTGATGCTGCCGAGGGCTCCCTCAAGCTTATCATGGAAAAACTAACAGACCAGTTTGTCCGTCACTTTGAACTGGAATCCTTCAGGGTAAGTGTGGAAAAGGATAAGGAACGGCCCTGCTATTCCCATGCCATGATCAAAATCCGGGTTGGAGACAAGACAGAAATCACTTCTGCCGAGGGGGACGGGCCTGTATCTGCTCTGGATAATGCATTGAGAAAAGCATTGACCACTATTTTCCCCCAGATCAATGACATGCATCTGGTGGACTTCAAGGTTCGGGTCATTGACGGGTTTGACGGCACAGACGCCAAGGTCAGGGTTTTGATTGAATCCCGGGATACCCATAATATATTTTCAACAATAGGGGTGTCCGAGGATATTATAGAGGCAAGCTGGCAGGCCCTGGCCGATAGTTTTCAATACAAGCTTTCTTTAAACAATAATATTAGAAAATAAAATACTTGAGTATTGAGAAAAAATTGCAATATTCCAATCTCACTACTCAAATCTCACTACTTGTAACTTGTAAAAAAAGGAAAGAAAATGAATGATGATAGAAGAATTATAATTTTTGACACCACGTTAAGAGATGGAGAGCAATCTCCCGGGGCCAGCATGAATCAAGCGGAAAAACTGCGTATTGCCACCCAGCTTGAAGCCCTTGGGGTGGATGTAATTGAAGCAGGGTTTCCAGCCGCATCTGACGGGGATTATGAGGCGGTAAAGGCCATTGCAGATGCCTTGGAAAAATCCCAGATTACAGCATTGTGCAGGGCCAATGAGCAGGATATCCACCGTGGATGGGACGCAATAAAAGATGCTGCCCAGCCCAGGCTGCACATCTTTATTGCCACCTCGGAACTCCACATGAAATACAAATTGCAGATGGAACCTGCTGATGTGTTAAAAAAGGCAGTGAAATCCGTGGAGCTTGCAGCCTCTTTTACGGACAATGTGGAATTCTCGGCCGAAGATGGATCCAGGTCTGATCCTGATTTTTTATGCACGATATTTGAATCCGTGATTGATGCCGGGGCTACCACCATCAACCTTCCGGATACTGTTGGTTATGCCATTCCCGAAGAGTTTGGTGAATTGGTGAAATATGTAATGGAAAATACTTCAAACATTGACAAGGCAATCTTGAGCGTACACTGCCACAATGACCTGGGACTTGCCACATCCAACACCCTTGCTGCCATTCAAAACGGGGCTAGGCAGGTGGAAGTCACCATCAACGGAATAGGTGAACGGGCCGGCAATACCTCCATGGAAGAAGTGGTCATGTCTTTGAACACAAGGCCCAATTTCTTTCCCCAGACCACTGGTATCAATACCACCAGGATCTATCCCACCAGCCGGCTCGTGAGCATGATCACAGGCATCATGGTCCAGCCCAATCGTGCCATTGTGGGAGCCAATGCCTTTGCCCATGAAGCAGGTATCCACCAGGATGGAGTTTTAAAAAACCCCATGACCTATGAAATCATGAAGCCTGAAACCCTGGGAATCAACAAGAATAATCTGGTCCTTGGAAAACATTCCGGCCGCCATGCCCTGAATGCCCATATCCAGACCATGGGATATAACCTGTCAGACGATGAACTCAACCTGGTATTTAAAAAATTCAAGAACCTGGCTGATAAGAAAAAAAGCATCCTTGATGAAGATATTGAAGCCCTGATCAATGAAGGCGTCCTAAGATCATCTGAAGTGTTCAGCCTGGAATATATCCATGTCCTGAGCGGAAATACAGTCTACCCCACGGCAAGTATAAAACTTAACATCAATGGCCGTCCGGTCCAGGGAGCCACAGATGGCAGCGGTCCCATTGATGCTGTTTACAATATCATATCAAAACTCACTGATACCAAATCAGAACTGCTCAGGTTTACCATTTCCGCCCTGACCGAAGGAACAGATGCCCAGGGTGAAGTAACTGTCCGTCTCAAGGAAGATGGCATCATGGCCCTGGGTAAAGGGGCTGATCCAGATATCATAACTGCCTCTGCCCTGGCATATATAAACGGTCTGAACCGGCTTGAATTTTTAAAGAACCATCCCCCAAAAAAACAGGCTATCCTCTAACCTGATCCTTTGAATCTTAAATAAGGGCAGGGGAATTCTCCCCTGCCCTTTTTTTTCTGCCGTGTTTGCAAAGAAACAATCACCCTGTTTTTCAAACCCAGGTGCTCTTGAGAAACAACAGCAGCATCACCATTGGCGGGCCTAAATTCAAGAATGGGACTCTTTTGTTTAATATCTCAGGGTCTTTGCAATAGATATATGACATTGGCTGCTACCCTGCAAAAGCAGCATCCGGTATCTCCATGATGGATGGAATATTGCCCTGGAGGGCTTCCATTTTACCCATGGCAGAGGGCAATATCCAGGTAATAAAATACTCGGCAGTCTTTACCTGGCCCTGGTAAAATGCCAGGTCTTTTTTTCTGGCTTTTTTAATTTTTGGAGCTGCCACCACTGCACGCCAGAGTTCCAGCCATGCCAGGCAGACATCCCCTGTAACATCCAGGAAAGGATGGGCTGTTGCAAAGGCATCCAAAACCTTCTCAGACATGGCAGTCATGCCCATGTGCATGGCCACCTCACCCAGTTTATTAACTGCCAGTTCAACTTTTGCCGCCATAATGTCCAATCCTTGAATTTCCCTGGCCGCGGCAATGGTCTTATTCATTTCACCCAGAAGGTCCATAAAGGGCTTACCTTTTTTCAAGCCCAGTTTTCTTCCCAGAAGATCCATGGCCTGGATCCCGTTGGTGCCTTCATAAATGGAAGTGATTTTACAATCTCTCACCAGCTGTTCCTGGGGATATTCCCGGATAAACCCATACCCGCCGAAAACCTGAACACCCTGGGCACATACTTCAAAAGAACGGTCTGTACAATAGGATTTGACAATGGGGGTTAGAAGCTCAATCAGTCCTTCATATTTATCTTTTTCATCTTCAGTTTCAGCGATTTCCGCCTTGTCAAAACAAAGGGCCGTATAATAGAGTAATGACCTCATCCCATCCACATACGCTTTCATGGAAATAAGCTGACGTTTGACATCAGGATGATTAATAATAGCCACTGATTTGGGCTCCTTATCAAAGATCTTCATCAAATCCGTTCCCTGGACCCGCTCCCTGGCATAATTCACCCCATTGATATAGGAAGCCGTTGCAAAACTGAATCCCTGGAGTCCCACGCCCAGGCGCGCCTCATTCATCATCACAAACATGGCCTTCATGCCTTTATTCTCTTCTCCTAGAAGCTCTCCAATGCAATCACCCCTGGACCCAAAGGACAAAGAAGCTGTGGAATTGCCATGGATACCCATTTTTTCTTCAAGGCCTGTGCAGACAACGTCATTGGGTTCGCCCAGGCTGCCATCTCTGTTCACCCGGTATTTAGGCACCAGAAATAAGGAAATCCCCTTGCTACCCAAAGGCGCTCCTTCTATCCTGGCCAGTACCGGATGGATAATATTCTCTGTCAGATCATGGTCTCCACTGGAAATAAAAATCTTATTGCCTGTTATGGTAAAAGTACCGTCATCGTTGCGTTTGGCAGTAGTGGAAAGATTGCCCACATCCGATCCTGCCTCGGGTTCTGTCAGGCACATGGTACCCGCCCATTTCCCTGTGTATAGATTCTTCAGAAAAAGCTTCTTCTGCTCATCAGTACCAAATTCTTCAACAAGTTTGCCAGCCCCGTGGGTAAGGCCCGCATACATCTGAAAAGCACAATTGGCACCAACGAACAATTCCCCGGCAACCGTAGCCAGCACCCTGGGCATGCCCTGGCCGCCAAAGCCGGGATCATCACACATGGCCAGCCATTCACCCTCACAATAAAGTTTATAGGCCTTGTGAAAGGATTCTGGTACTGTCACCTTTCCATTATCAAGGGTACATCCCTGCTCATCCCCTTCCTTGTTTGTGGAAAGAAGCTCTTTAACTGCCAAATTCCTAGCTTCAGATACCACCATATCCATGGTTTTTTTATTAAAATCCTCAAACATTTCATGATTTGCCAGATCTGAAGCCGACAGCATTTCGTGGAGGACAAATTCCTGGTCCCGTCTGTCTGCGATTGATTGTGCCATTGTTTATTTCTCCTTATGGGATATCAATTTAAAATTCCATTGGTAAACATATTAAAAATCATTGAAAGCCTTTTGTTCATACCTGTTTCATCTTCCTCCCGGAATAAGGATGCCCAGGCAGCTGAATGAACAATATCACTGAACAGTACAGCCATATCATGGGATGGATATGACTTGAATTCCCTTTGGGCAATTCCCTGGTCAAACATACCCTGGAAAAGACTCACCATTCTCTCATGAAGTTTATTGACTTTTTCATTGAGTTTGGGCATTGCCACGGCATCAATATTGCTACGCTCTGATATATAAATTCTGACCACTTCCCTGTTTTCCTTATAAAATGCAGCCTGGGAAAAAAGACAGGACTCAAGCTTCTCAGATACACTGATTTCCTGATTCTGGCTGATTTCAAATAATATCTGACCCAGGTCATAGACCTTGTTAATGACAAGATCATGGTACATCTCTTTTTTCCCGGGAAAATATTTATAAATACTGCCCAGGGGATATTGGGATGCCTTGCTTATCTGGGCCATGGTGGTGCTGTGAAAACCCCTGGATGCAAATATTTTACAAGCGGTTTCAAGAATTTCTTTTCGCTTTCTCAGGTCGTCCCGTTGTTTTCTGGTTAAAGCATCCATATATATCTTAAATCTCCATTTCAAACTTAGAATATATATTCTATAAATAGAAGCATTGTTTTTGTCAAGTGAATTATCCCATTGACAAAAAAATCTCCAGATACTAAAAACACTAGTAGTTTTAGCCTGTACTATTTTTAAATCATTGCGCTATGGTGCGGACTTTTAGCATTCAGTCATTAGCTGTTAGCTAAATGCTGACGGACAAATGCAAATTTCTATACTATTATATTAATGAACTGGAGAATAATGATGAAAACCATGTTTAAGCTCAGTGCAGCAATTGTTCTTTTTTCTTTATGCTTTGCCTGTTATGCCTTTGCCCAGGCACCCATTGTTGGAAAATGGAAAACCATTGACGATGAAACCAATGAACCAAAATCCATTGTAAACATTTTTGAAAAAGATGGAAAATATTACGGAAAAATCATTGAATTATTTATCAAGGAGGGCGACAATCCAAAGCCCACCTGTGACAAATGCGATGAGGATGACCCCAGGAAAGACCAGCCAACCCTGGGAATGGAAATCATTCAGGGCCTTCAGCCCAATGGGGATGCTTTTTCATGGGGAACTATCCTGGACCCCAAAAAAGGGAAGGTCTATAAATGCAAACTATGGATTGAAGATGGAAAACTCAGGGTCCAGGGCAGCTTCTTATTCCTCACCCGCACCCAGACCTGGCACAGGGTGGAGTAAGCCAGGATATCTGTTGTAAAACCCTAATAAATTACAAGGGTTCAAGGGTACAAAAACTATCATAATAGGCTGCCTGCCCCCCCATATCAGATACCCTGGAATCGGTCAAAAAATTCACAGCACCGCTTTTATGCCAAAACCCCTGGTAAATAAAAGCGGTATTGTCATACATACCTTCATCCACACAAACCACAGTCTCAATACCTGCCTTTTCTCCGACAACCTTTACCCTGTCCCCTGAATTTACCTTGAATTTCCCTGCTGTTTTTTCACTGATATAAAGAATGGGAGCCCCTGTTTTATCAAAAAACCCCTGGGAATGCAGGGAATCACGGGCATGGCAGGTCAGTAGCCGCAGGGAAAATTCTTCTGACCCTGTTAAAGGAGGACGATATTCAGGCAGGGCACTCAAACCGTCGGCCAGGGCTTTTTCACTGTAAATTTCAATTTTACCGGAAGGGGTTAAAAATTGCTTGTCTTCCCAGGCAATTTCATGGGCCCTGATTTGTATATATTCTGTTTCAAGCCCTTGAAAATTATTGTTGTAAAATTCTCCCACCTCCTTTAATCCGATTTCTTTTAATAAAGGAGATGCACATTGAGTAAGATAATCTTTTGATGAATCAAATCCCAGATTCCCCAGTCCCATCCTTTTGGACAATTCCAGGTAAAATTCGAACTCGGGCAGAATAGTTTCAGGCGGATCAACAGCCTTTTGCGAATAATTAAGCACATGGGAATACATGGAGGTGGCAAAAATATCTTCCTGCTCTAACACGGAAGCTGCCGGCAAAACAATATCTGCATGGGCTGCCGTATCTGTCATAAAATGATCAAACACCACCTTGAAACCGACCCTTGAAAATTCCCGGACTGTGGTCACCAAATTCGGACTCTGAACCAGAGGATTTCCACTTGAAACAAAAACCGCCTTTATGGGAGGATTTTTGGCCTTTTCCAGAAATTCTCCCAGCCTGGGTGCCAGAAAAAACCTATTCTTGACAACCGATTCAAGGCTCTTTTGTTCAGGAAAATTTAAAAACTGGGCCAATGATTTTGAAGCATAATTCACCCCTCCCCCTTTTTTTCCGATATGGCCTGCCAAGGCAGCCAGTGCATCAATACACCTTACATTATTCCCACCATTTTCATACCTCTGCATCCCATATCCAATATAGATACTGGCAGGATCTGCATGGACATATTCCAAGGCAAGAGCCTCAATCCCTGCTGCATCAATCCCTGTGATATTTTCTGCCATTCCAGGTGTAAATTTTTCCACATATGCTTTAAACCGACCAAACCCTTTAACATGTTCTTTTACAAACAAGGTATTGATCCGTTTTTTTTGGATCAGAACATTGGCCATGGCAAGGGCAAGGGCCCCGTCCGTTGAGGGTGCAATGGGAATATGCTCATCAAAAGCCCTGGCAGTGTCTGTTTTAACCGGATCGATAACGATTACCTTTGTCCCTTGCTTTCTGGCCTTTACCAGCAATGACTGCAAATGAATACTGGTATTTTTTGGGTTCCTGCCCCAGAGAATAACCAGTTTTGAATTCAAGACATCATGGGGCACATGTCCCCGGGCAGTACCAAAATCATAGGTCTGGGCAGCCATGCCAGCCCCCCAGCAGAGACTTCCCGTAAACCGTGTATCCCCGCCAAAGCGATTAAAAAAGATACTCTGAATTCTGTTTTTCATTCCTCCATATCCATCACTGGTATAATTCATTATGGCTGTATTTCCATGGGCTTTCCTTATGGACAGCAACTTTTCACACAGGATATCAAACACCTGGTCATAGGTTGCCTGGACAAAGGAATTATTTTTACGAATCAAAGGATGGAGCAGCCGGTCCGGGTGGTTCATCCTGTCCACCAGTTTTTTCCCTTTTGCGCAGACAAAACCCCTGGTCAATGGGTGGCAGGGATCGCCCTGAAAATTTATAATTTTATTGTTTTTAATAGTTACCAGAAACCGGCACAGGTCAAAACAATCCATTGGGCAGGAAACATACACCTGTTTTTTCATAAAAAATTCCTCTTTAATACCAACCCCTTAAATATTCATTGAGATCCTGGATTATTTGATACATCGAAAAAGGATTATTCCTTTTATAAATGGTGGTTAAATCTTGTGAAAATTTAGGTATTGAAGGCATTGATCTTTATGGAGACGCAAGGCATTCAACAACCACAGAAATCGCAAAAAGACAAGGAAAGGCCAAAGCAATTAAAGCAAAGGATCACGAAACAAACAAAGCGTTTAAAAAATATTGTCAAGTTCAGGATAACACTGCTTTAGAGATAGCAAGATTGACAATGAATGAACGAGAAGGGAATCAGGCACAAAATTATTAACTTAAAATAATATGCAAGGAAATAGTCTTGCTCACGTTTTACACATGATAATTTGTGCGATAAAATTTAATAAATTACTGAATTTATAACAAATATTGGTGGAGGCGGCGGGAGTTGAACCCGCGTCCGAAAACAATCAACCTAGGCTTCTACATACTTATCCTGAAATTTAAAATTGGCCGGTCAGTCTCCTTCAAGATGGATACGTACCGGTATAGCCTGAAAAATTTAACTTTTAAGAATCAGGCAGTCTTAAAAGCGGTCTTGCATAAATGACGTCCTGACCTGAATCTGCAAGAAGGATTTCAGGAGGACGGAAGCAGCCTCTAAGCTGCTACAGCGTAATTATAATCATCTGCGATTATGTTTATGCTCTGCCAAGTTTACGAGCTGACAAAAGACTCGGTATGCTACCTTAGACCTCAAAATCTCCGTCGAAGCCATTTCGCCCCCAAATTGTAAAAGAACATTGTGATTAATACTATAGCATTTCCTTTGAAAAAGTCAATGCAGGCCCATTAGTCATTATACTTTTTTCTTGCCCTGTCCATATCCCGTTTTACATCTTTCTGCTTGATACTTTCTCTTTTGTCATAAAGTTTTTTACCCTTACCAAGACCGAGTAATACTTTTATTTTGTCATTTTTAAAATAAATTTTCAAGGGAACCAGGGAATACCCCTTTTCCTTGATCCGGGCAAATAATTTTTTTATTTCATACCTGTGAAGCAAAAGTTTGCGGGTCCTCAACGCTTCATGATTAGCATTATAGGCATATTTGTAGGGAGAAATATGAAGCTGCCGCAAAAAAAGCTCCCCATTTTTAATATCTGCATAGGCATCCTGGAAGCTCACCCTCCCTTCCCTTATTGATTTTACTTCCGAACCTACAAGGACAATACCTGCCTCATATTCCGCATCAATATGGTAATTATGCCTTGCTTTTTTATTGGTGGCTATGAGTTTGATATAGTCTGAATTCATGCCTGTTCTTCCGTTTCTTTGTAAGGAAGAATTTCTTTGTATTCTTCCTGGATAAAGGAAATTATTTCTTCTGTGGTCTGGAAACCAGAAAGTTTTTCTACATTTTTCTCAGCAAGTTTAAAATCCATATTCCGGATCATTTTTTTGACAACAGGGATGGACGCTGAATTCATGGAAAAATTGGTTAGTCCAAAACCCAGCAAAACAGGAATATTAATGGGATCACCAGCCATTTCTCCACACATGGTCACCTTAATCCCATTTTTCCAGGCAGCCTCACAGGTCATTTTTATCATTTTCAGAACTGCAGGATTCAGGGCCTGGTATAAATGAGCCACCCTCCGGTTACTACGGTCAATTGCCAGGGAGTATTGAATCAAATCATTGGTGCCAATGCTGAAAAAGTCCACAAGGGATGCCAGTTCTTCTGCCATTATTACGGCAGAAGGGACTTCTATCATTATCCCCAGGGGAATGTCCTTATTAAAAATTTTATCCTGGTTTTCAAGCTCAACAATGGCCTTGTTAAGCACCGCTTTTACCCGGATGATTTCCTCCACGCTGGAAATCATGGGAATCAACAACTTAATATTGCCAAAGGCTGCAGCCCTCAAAATAGCCTTGAGCTGGGTAATGAATATATCCTGATTTTCAAGGCAGAATCTGACTGCCCTTAGTCCCAGGGAAGGGTTGACCTCTTCAACTGAGTCAAGATAGGGATTAACCTTATCTCCGTTGATATCAAGGGTCCTGATGGTCACAGGTTCAGGATGCATGAATTCCACCACTTCTTTATATTTCTGGAGCAATTCATCTTCCGTGGGGAATCGTTTCAGGTTTAAATATAAAAATTCCGTCCTGAAAAGGCCGATACCATTTGCACCGTTGTCCCTGGCAGAGACAACCTCTTCCACAAGTTCAATATTGGCCATGAGATTCAGGGTAATTCCATCCTGGGTAATTGCAGGTAAATGACTGTCCCTTTCTATATCTGCCCGGTACTTTTCAAACCGCTCCAGGCGTTCTTCATATTTGAACAGGGTATTTTCTTCAGGGTTTACAATTATGATACCCGAAGATCCGTCAACAATGAGAATGTCATCATTATTAACGCTGACCGTTGCCCTGCCAAGGCCTAAAACCGATGGAATTTTCAAGGATTTGGCTACAATACTGGTATGGGAGTTTTTCCCACCTCTATCCGTTACAAAACCCTTGATTTTTTCAAGTTTGATCTGACTTGCATCGGCAGGGGACAGATCATGGGCAACAATGATGACCCGCTTATTAATATCCTTGATTTGGATATCCTGGCCACCCACAAGATAGGACATGATTTTGTCAGATACCTGTACAATGTCATTAACCCTTGCTTTGAGGTATTTATCATCAATCTGCTCAAACATGATTTTGACCTGCCTGGAAACCTTGCGCAGAGCCCACTCGGCATTGATCCTGTCCTGGGCAATTGTTTCCAGGGTCTTGCCGTAAAGCATCTTGTCCTTGAACAATACCATATGGGTTTCAAGAATATTTAGATTTTCACCCAGATCTTGATCAAGGGCTTCTATGGCTTTTGCATGATCATTTTTGGCTTTTATGACAGCATTTTTAAACCGGTCGATCTCTCCTGGCACCATGGCCTCGCTGACAGGGTATCTTTTGATAAGATTGACCCCCTCCCTGTCTACAATATAGGCTTTGCCGATACAAATCCCCGGGGACCCGCTTATGCCCCTTAGCATGACCTGTTCGGAACCGGTTTTATTCATTATTTAATTCTCCAAAACCAGCGTCAAAGAACGCCTTGATTTGTTCCATTATGCTTTGATCCTCTATAAACTCAACCTGAATTGAAATCCTGGTACCCTTTACTGCACCAAGGGTCAAAATATCAATAATGCTTGATGCGTCCACTTTTAAGGAACCATTGGAGAGCTGAACCTCGCCCTTGGCTTCCATGGCCATTTCCGCTATCTTTGCTGCAGGCCTAGCATGCATTCCCAATTCATTTCTGGTAATTGTCTGCAGGGAAAATAAATTATTTTTATTCAACCTTAATTCTTTCTATGCAAAATTTTCTTTTTTTATATCTTTCAATTTGAAAAGTCAATGTGTGGAAATGATGTATAATTGACAGACCAACTTATTTTATCAGGCATTTATTAATTGGCTATTACATACCATATTTTTGTTTTTTTTACCAGCTGGATTTCCAGCCTGATCCTTATCTTGCCATGCCCTTGGAAAAATAAAAAGCTGTATTCTTAGGAAATTTTCTAATTCCAAGGGTAACAAGGATCTTTTTTTTAGCAATTTCCATGGTTGAGAATGTTTTTCCAGGCCAGGAAGATCGGGAATACATTTCACCCCATGAATTAAGATACACTGCACAAAAATCTGTAATGGTTGCCTGCTGCTTGGCTGCATAAAAATTTAAGGAGATAAAAAGGGAAACAATTTTGGGGTTTTTCTTTCGCAGCTCATTAAACTGAATAGTTTTCCCCATGTCAGGAAGGAAAAAATCATACATGGCTTTATAGAGTTTCTGGATAGCTTCGTGCTCCACGGCTGTAGCATTTGGAATCAAATTGACAATGGACTGATTTGTGTAAAAACTATTATTTATCAACCATGCCCCGATCTCTTCAATGGTTTCAGAGCTTACCAGTGAGTCTTCATGATCATTGTGAATTTTTGAATTTTTATGGAGCAGCTCCCAGGTTCCAGGAGTACCGGTCCTTGGATTATGTTTTAGGTGCAATCTTGTAAAATGCCTATCCCCTCTGGATACCAGAAGAACCTTCTTAATTTTAAAGGGTTTTTCCTGAAAAACTACATCAACCTTTTGCTCCAGCACCTTCCTGTCTTCGTTGGAAATCATCAATCCGCTTCTTGGCTGATTTTCAAAATATTTTTTTACATTACTATATTTTGTCTGCATATATTGATCAATGGTGTTGGAAAGCCTCTGCAGCCTGGAGTACTGCCATTCTTTAAATCTACCTATTTCAATGAGTCTTTTATAATTCCATCCCCAGTCCCCAAGGCATTTGTCCAAAAGAATTTTCCTGAGACCAAATATGGTATTATCGATTTCTCCCTGTTTTGAAATTTCAAGTTTAAGAAAAAAACAGGTTAAAATCAGATTAACAGACTGGATATCATTGCATTGCCTATAGTAAGTGAGCAGATTGTTCAAAAGAATTATATAGGAATCGTTCTGAGCAAGCTTTAGATGGGTGCCTGAATTCATCCATTCATTTTTATATTGGTTACATAAAAGGTCTTCTTTTCCATAGGCATGAATATATTTTTCCAGCAATGCCATTTTTATCACAGATTTAAACGGGCTATTCAGCCATTTAAACATCTGCCAGATTGAGGCCCCGTAGTATTCGTTCACGGGAATGGCATGGATATCTCCCAGATCAATATAGCGATGGGTCTTTGCAAAACTGCTGATCCTTCCCAGGATCATATGATGATAATTAAGGCTGATGGTGCTAGGCAGCACAGCCCACAAAGGCAATTTTCCAGCCACATGGATCATGGTCCGATAAAATTCTTCTTTCAGGAGCCTGGACTGGGCAGATCCAGAGCTTTCCTGGGTGGAATCACCAAAATCATTGTTCCTTGCCTTTAGTATGTCCACAACAAAAAATGTTATCCGGATTTTAAATTTTTCAAGGGCAAAAATTTCTATGGCTTTAAGCTTTTTTTTAAAAAGCCCGAGGCCCTGACGGCCCATAATATCTTCATTGATGCAAACCCAATAATCAATATCCGATTCAACGGTCTGGGCAAGGGACCCTACACTGCCCATGGTAAAAAGTCCTTCTATTTGTGGCTCAAAGTTTCTTCTTACTTTGAATTTATTTTGACCGGTATATCTCTCACAAATAATCACAGCCTCATTGGAGGGAAGATAGTCGGAAATACCATGGGGAGTTTTGCCATGCAAAGGACCCATATCTGAGAAATCAAAATTTTCATGTAAGAGCAAGGGAATGATCTGGAAAAAATCTGCCTGGGAAGATTTGAAAATATCATAGGCTGTTAAAAGGCTTAGTTTGTTCTGATTTAAAAATTTCATCTCCCCATAGTGAATAAATTCGCAGAAAATCAACATATTGATTTCCAAAGCAATTTGTTTGTCTATTTGGGGCAGGTCATTAAAACCCAATTGATAATGCCGGTCATTGTATTCGATTCCCTGTGTTTGAAAATCTGACAATGCATGGGAAGGGAACCGACTGAACCTGGCCCTTACTCCTGAAAAATCAGCCAGGGCAATCTGTGCGGTGGCAAAAGAAACTCCTGAAATTCTTGAATGAGCAAAACACGAATAAGACAATTTTGCGCTGCTGAAAACTGTTTTGGAAACCCTGGCATTAATAAAGACTGCATCTGTCATATCTGCCTGTTTAAAATTACAATTAAATAAGCTGGCCCCCTGGAAACTGCAATTTTTAAACGAAGTATTCCTGGCACTGACATTAATAAAAACGGCATCGTCAAAATAAATATTATCAAAAACGCTGAAATCCATATTGACATTGTAAAAAACAGTTTTTTTAAAATAGGCCTTTGCAAAATAGGATTTTGACAGGTCGCAATCCTCAAAACTGGCCCTGTTAAAAAATAATATAGAGGCTGAAAATTTCAATTCACACAAATTTTCATTTTTAAACTTCAGCCCCTGAAAATCAATAAATTTTAAAGGAATATTATTTTTCAAGTCTTCAATTTTTTTCTTAATCGGACTCTGTAACAAATCAGAAAAAAACTTTTTGGGGTTTTTAGATTTATTCTTTAACCCTGTTAACCCTGCCACAATATTGGCAAAGGGAGATTCAATACGTTGTCTTTCCTTTCGCAGTAATTGTCTTATTTTTTCCATAAAAGCAGTAACATCAATGTTCAGCCTGGTACCGGATAATTCTTCATAATTTTTAAGGACTTTCATTACCCGTTCAGGCCTTTTTTTGATCATGCCAAAAATACAGGCCAGGTTTATATCAAAATTTTCTGTCAGGTATTTTTCCTTATTTAATGCAATATCCTGAATAATCAAAAAAGAAATCCTTGATAAAGAAGCTATTTCATTATGGAAATGGGGTAATATTTCAGGATTATTATCCCTGATCATACTGAAAAGCTGATAGATCGGGACCTTTCCAGTGACAACCAATGCTTTAAAAGCATTGATGGCTTCATAGCGGTCAAATTGATCCCTATGGTCGTCTGGATCACATTGATAAACAATCTTGAGAACAGGCTCAAAAAGTTCAGGATACAGTCCCATGGAAGAATTTTCGATAAGGCTGTATATTGTATGCCTGACCTTTTTTACTTCTTCATTTACTTCTTCATTTTCAAAGGCCTCCAAAAGGAATTGAAAAGGAATTTTGGCCTTCATCATGGACAAGGCTTTCAGACCTTTACTTTTTTCCATGGGAGAAGGGGAGACAATTTCCTTTTGGATAATGGTTTCGGGATCTCTTAAAACAAAATTTATATTATTCAAAAAAGGATCTGCGTCCCGTTTGCGATCAAACAGTCTTGCATAAAATTCAATGACAGGTTCTCTTTGACTGATGGTCTTTAAAATCGTTCTGAATAATGTACCGAATTTCAGCCTGACAGATGGTGGAGCCTGCAAATATTGATCAACAAATAAAAGACGCAGATCATCATCCAAAGAACCTATAAGTTTTTTCAGGGTCCCAGGGGTTATTAAACCCTTGCAAACCGCTTTAAATATGAAATAAGCCCCCCTGTCTCCCAGTCTGAGCAAGGTTTTTAAGAAAAAACCCATGTCATTGAGAGGTATTTCCGGTGAGATTTGTTGAAAAATCCTTGCTGACACCATGGCAGAATTTTTTAGTCCCAAAAGACAGGTTTCATCTTCATCTGGGTTTTCCAGCTGTTGATGGATTCTGTTCAGAATGGTTTCAAGACTTTTTCTGGCATTGGTCCGGACATTAAAATTAAAGGACATGACCCCTTCAAGTACCGGAAGAATCCCCTGGGCAGGAGGAAGGAAGGCAGCATCGTTTACCAGGATAGCTTTTGCTTCTTCATCAAGGTCTTTCCAATAAAATTCAAAATCGTTTATACTAAAATCAGTTCCCGGAGATGCCATAATGATTTGTTTTTCCCGTTTTTACATTTACAGATAAAAGTGTTATATGATTTATTTCAAAAAATAATATAAAGATTTAACCTGAATAGCACAATTGATTAATTTATGAAATTATTTGATTCAAACAAAGATGTAGATACAAAAGATGAAAAACACTCCGGCAATTACGATGCAGAATCCATAGAAGTTCTCAAGGGATTGGACCCGGTTAAACGGAGACCGGGCATGTATACGGATACCAGGAGCCCTGATCATCTGGTCTTTGAAGTAATTGACAACAGTGTGGATGAGGCCATAGCCGGTTTTGCAGACACCATTGACGTGGTGTTGACAAAAGATAATTCCATTATTGTGACTGACAACGGACGGGGCATGCCGGTTGATATCCATCCGGAAGAAGGAATTTCCGGCGTTGAACTTATCATGACAAAACTCCATGCCGGTGCCAAATTTTCCAACAAAGATTATGCCTTTTCAGGTGGACTCCACGGAGTCGGAGTCTCTGTTGTAAATGCCCTGTCATCTCTTTTGAAAATCACCATTAAAAGGGGTGGAAACGTTTTTTGCATTGAATTTGAAAAAGGTTTTAAAACCCGGGAACTTGAAACCATTGGCAATGTCGGAAAAAACAACACAGGCACCTCTGTCCAGTTTTATCCGGATGTTTCCTTTTTTGATATTCCCCTGTTTTCAAAATCCGCCATTGAAACTGCCCTTAAATCAAAGGCTGTTCTGTGCAAAGGGTTAAAAACAAGCTTTATTGACCAGGCAAGCGAAGAAAAAAAGACATGGTGTTATGATCATGGGCTGGATGAATATCTTAAAGAGAATCTTAAGGATACAAAATGTCTTTTACCTGAACCCTTTACCGGAAAAGCTGTAAATTTGGACTTTGAGGCTGTCTGGACCATTAACTGGGGGACAGAGCCTGGAACTACCATTGAAGAAAGCTATGTAAACCTGATTCCAACACCACTTGGTGGTACCCATGTGAACGGTTTCCGATCCGGTCTTCTTGAATCTGTAAGAGAGTTCTGCAAATTCAGGAATCTTCTTCCCAAGGGATTATTTCTGGCACCAGAGGATATCTGGGCCAATGTCGGGTATGTATTGTCTGTAAAATTGTCTGAAGCCCAGTTTTCGAGTCAGACCAAGGAAAGACTTTCTTCCAGACATTGCGCCAACCTTGTAAACCTCCAGGTCAGGGATGCATTCAGTCTCTGGCTCAATAAGAATGTAGCCTTTGGAGAAGCCCTGGCTGCTCTGGCCATTGAGCATGCAAAAACAAGGGTTAAAAAATCAAGAAAAATTACCAAGAAAAAAGCGTCCAATGGAGTCACACTTCCGGCAAAACTTTCCGACTGCACCAGTGACGACCAGGAAAGAAGGGAATTATTCTTTGTGGAAGGGGATTCAGCAGGTGGTTCAGCCAAGCAGGCAAGGGACAGAAGGTTTCAGGCCATTATGCCCCTGCGGGGTAAGATAATGAACACCTGGGACATTTCTTCATCCACCATCCTTGAGTCCAGGGAAATCAGGGACATTTCCCAGGTACTTGGTGTCATACCTGGATCTGAGAATATTTCCAAACTCAGGTACAATAAAATATGTGTTCTTGCGGATGCAGACTCAGACGGCCTTCACATTGCGACACTGATCTGTGCACTTTTTTTAAGGCATTTCCCCAAAGTTGTGAAGCAGGGCCATGTATCCTTCCTGCTGTAATAGAAGACTATGAAAAAATCCCTTTCCAGGAATTCACAAGGAAAGCCTATTTAAATTACTCCATGTATGTAATTTTAGACAGGGCACTGCCCCATATAGGTGACGGGTTAAAACCAGTACAAAGAAGAATTGTCTATGCCATGAGTCAGCTGGGACTGTCTTCAACGGCAAAATTTAAAAAATCTGCAAGAACCGTTGGGGATGTACTGGGTAAATTTCATCCCCATGGTGACTCTGCCTGTTATGAGGCCATGGTATTGATGGCCCAGCCCTTTTCCCTTCGCTATCCCCTGGTGGACGGCCAGGGGAACTGGGGAGACCCCAATGACCCCAAATCCTTTGCCGCCATGAGATATACTGAATCAAGGCTTTCAAAATATGCAGATATTTTTCTGGATGAGCTGGAACTGGGAACAGTGGACTGGCTCCCCAATTTTGACGGCACCTTAAAAGAACCCACCATTCTGCCTGCCCGCCTTCCCAACCTGTTACTGAACGGGACCACGGGAATTGCAGTGGGGATGGCCACCAGCATGCTGCCCCATAATTTAAGGGAAGTGGCAAAGGCATTAATTCATCTTATTGAAAATAAAGATGCAGATATTAATGCTGTGTGTAAATATATTAAAGGGCCTGATTTCCCAACAGATGCTGAAATTATCACCCCGGTTTCTGAGATCAGGCAGGCATACAAAACCGGTAACGGCAGGATCAAGATGAGGGCAAGATATAAGGTAGAAGACGGAGAGATTGTTTTTACTTCCCTGCCCTTTCATGCATCAACTGAAAAAATTTATGAGCAGGTTGCCTCCCAGATGGAAGCAAAAAAACTTCCAATGGTTATTGATATCCGTGATGAATCAGATCATGAAGACCCCACCAGGCTTGTGGTGATCCCAAGATCAAACCGGGTTGACCTGGGAGCTTTGACCGACCATCTGTTTGCAACCACTGATCTTGAAAAATCATATTCAGTCAACATGAACATGATAGGGCTTAACGGCCGACCTGAAGTGAAAAACCTGCTGACTATCCTGTTGGAATGGCTTGAATTCAGAGCAGACACCATTGAAAAAAAAATCAGGTTTAAACTGGATAAAATCCTTGCCCGCCTCCATATCCTTGAAGGATTTCAGATTGCATATCTTAATATTGATGATGTGATACAGATTATCAGAAATTCAGACCACCCCAAAAAAGAGCTGATCAAAACCTTTGACCTGTCTGAAATCCAGGCAACAGCTATCCTTGAGATCAGGTTGCGGCAGCTGGCAAGACTTGAAGAGATCAAAATACTTTCAGAGATCAAAGAACTTCAAGCCCAGCGAAAAACCTTTGCTAAAATTCTAAACAGCCCCAGGGCTTTTAAAGCCTATATGATTGATGAAATTAAGGATGATGCAAAAAAATATGGTGACAAGCGCAGATCCCCCATCAAGAAAAGAAAAGAGGCGGAAGCCTTTTCAGTAACAGATGTGCTTGACATTGAACCTGTTACAGTTATCCTGTCTAAAAATGGTTGGATCCGTTCTGCCAAGGGCCATGACATAGATCCTGAAAAGGTAAAATTTATATCCGGTGACAGCCTGATGTGCTTTCTTCGGACCAAAAGCGATAAACCCATTATTTTTCTGGATAATTTTGGCAGGAGCTATATGCTTTTCTCCCATGCACTTCCGTCGGCAAGGGGGAATGGAGAGCCTTTGACAGGTCATTTGTCCCTTCAGCCAGGCACATCATTCAAATTCATGTTCACCCGGGAAGAGGATAGCTTTTTCCTGGTTGGATCAGATAACGGGTATGGATTTATCATTAAATTTTCAGATTTCATGACCACTTATAAAAACGGCAAGGCTGTCATCTCAATAAAAGACGGGTTTCAAGTATTGGCCCCGGAACCTGTATCTGACCTTAACCAGGACAAGGTTGTGGCCATCACCACCCAGGGAAGGCTCTTAATATTTCCCTTGCATCAATTGCCTAAATTAAAAAAAGGTATTGGCAATAAAATCATTACCATACCCAAAAAAGAGTTGAATTCAAAAAATCCTGAAAAACTTAAGTTCCTAAAAATATTGCCATTAAATTCTTATCTTGTTATACACTCAGGCAAACATTTTCTTAAATTAAGCCCCGGCAATCAAACGGATTATACTGGAATGCGCGGATACAGGGGTAAAAAACTTCCCAGGGGATACCAAAATGTTGATAACTTAGAGGTGATGCCCATAAAAATTACAGATAAAACAAATACATGAAACACTTCTTTTTAAAACACTTTATTCTGATTCATATTGTGTTTTTATGCATGGTTTTTGCCATTATATCCGCATTGATTCACAATAAAAATTTTGGAACTGAAAGCGGTACTGTGGAACGAATACACCAGACCGGAAAACTCCGCCTCATCACCAGCAATTCCATTAACACCTATTATTATTATGACAAAAAACCCACTGGGTTTGAATATGATCTGGCCATGGAATTTGCCAGATACCTGAATGTGGACCTGGATATTGTGACACCGGGCTGGAACAATATGTTTGCCTACCTTGAACAGGGCAAGGGTGATTTTATTGCCTCGGGACTTACCATTACCAAAAAAAGACTTGATGATGCCACTTTTTCCATTCCCTATATGACTATTCAGCAGAGAATTATTCACCACAATCTTGTATTTGGACCCAAAAGCATTGATGACCTGATGTTCAGGACTTTCCATATCAGGAGGGGAACTTCTTATCATTCACGCCTTGAAAAGATAAAAGCCTCGGGTATTGATTTTAATTATATCCTCCATGACAATATTCCCACAGAGGACCTGATTGCCATGGTTAACAACCGGGAAATCAAATTTACCATAGCTGATTCCAACATTGCTTTGCTCAGCCAGCGGTACTATCCTGATATCCGAATCGGCATCCCTATCCAGGAAAAAGAATCCCTGGCATGGGCAGTCCGCAAAAACGACACAGACATGTTAACGGAAATCAATCGATTTTTCCTATATGCCACGGAAAATGGTATTTTAAAGGATATAACAGACAAATATTATGAAAATACCCAGGATTTTGATGTTTACGAGCTGAAAAAATTCCATGAACGTATCCAGGATCGTCTCCCTAAATATATAAAAATAATTCAGGAAGAATCAAAAAAATACAATTTTGACTGGAGACTGGTTGCTGCTATTGTTTACCAGGAATCCCATTTTAATCCCAATGCCAAAAGTGTTACCAATGTCAGAGGATTGATGCAGGTGACCGACGCTGCAGCCAGGGAAATGGGAATAACAGACAGACTGAATCCTGAGCAAAGCATCCGCGCAGGGATAAAATACCTTGATAAAATGTACCAGAAATTTGATCATATTCAGGACAACTATCAACGGATGCTCTTTGCGCTGGCAAGTTATAATATAGGGTATGGGCATGTGATGGATGCCCTGAGAATTGCAGAAAAAAAAGGACTTGACATGGATACCTGGCAGACCCTTAAAACAACCCTGCCTTTGCTGTCAAAATCCAAATATTACCAGATAACCAAACACGGATATGCAAGGGGATGGGAACCTGTTCAATATATTGAACGGATTCTGACCTATTTTGATATCCTGAAACAAAAAACAATATCTTAGAAACAACTACTCTTCCAGGATATTGAAAAATAAAAAATGTGGAAAATAAAAAATTTGACTTGCCTGTTTCAATTTATTAGTTATCGGTTAGAATCACTTATTAAGATCCCTTTGATCCGATTCACCTAGTTTGAAATGATGGCATAGTCAACCAAATTAAGAACCCATAAGCAGGGAAAATTTATGAATAGAAAGATTTTAATCAACGCTCTTGATCCTGATGAAAACCGAATCGCCACTATTGTGGACAATAAACTTGACCAGTTTCACATTGAAACTGCTGCAAAACAGGTAACCCAGGGCAATATTTATAAGGGTATTGTCACCCGGGCAGAGCAAAGCCTTCAAGCAGTCTTTGTGGATTATGGAGCTGAAAAAAACGGTTTTCTTCAAAAAAATGAAATCCACAGTGATTATTTTCAGGAAGTGGAGACAAAGGATAAATCCTTGTTTAACCTGATTAAAAAAGGCCAGGAAATGATTGTGCAGGTGACAAAAAACCCCATCAATCAAAAAGGTGCCATGCTGACCACCTTTATTTCACTGCCTGGTCGCTTTGGCGTACTCATGCCCGGAAACGCAACCAAAGGGGTGTCCAGGAAAATAGATGAAGAAGTCGAAAGGAAAAGGCTTGTTAACATCCTGAAAAACATGAAAATCCCGGAAGGATTTGGGATGATTGTCAGGACAGCAGGAAAAAATGCCACTAAAACCATGCTGACCTCAGATTTAAAATATTTGATGCGGGTATGGAAAAATATTGACAAACTGGCCATAAAAAACAAGGCCCCATCCCTTCTTTACAAAGAGCAGACCCTTGCTGTGAGATCCCTTAGAGATTATTTTACAACCGATATCAATGAAATACTCATTGACAGTCCTGAAACCTTTAAGGAGGTCAAGGATTTTATATCCATGATTGCTCCCAAACAGGCAAAGATAGTAAAACTGTTCAAAGGGGAGAAACCCATCTTTAGCAAATACCAGCTGGAAGAACAGATCTCCTCTATTTATAGAAGAGAGGTTCCTCTACAATCCGGCGGATTTCTTGTTATTGAACAAACCGAGGCCCTGGTGTCCATTGATGTGAACTCCGGCAAATCCACGAAAAAAAAGAATATTGAAGAGGGACATGGGCGGACTGATTGTGGTGGATTTCATTGATATGAAGGAGCGCAAGCACAAGGCAGATATAACCAAAACCCTGAAAAAACACCTTAAAATAGACAAAGCCAAAACAAAGGTAGGCGGGATTACCGCATTTGGCCTGCTTGAGATGTCCAGGCAGAGAATACGGCATTCCATTACCTACGGGAGTTACGAACCCTGCAACCACTGCAATGGAAGAGGAATGACGCCTTCAGTGGAAACCCAGGGCATGGCATTTTTACGGCAATTAAAACTAAAGACTTTAAAATCGGAAATAAACAAGGTAAATTGTCTTATTCCCAAGGATGTAGCCTATTATATTTTAAATAAAAAACGTGAGGAAATCATTGAAATCGAATCCAAAAGAAATGTTTCCATATCCATTGAAATAGATCCTGAAATGGTTTCCGGACAAAGCCAGATTATTGGTAATACCTGATGCCTAGTTATCAAGCTTCCTTGACATACACAAATCTTTTGTGTATCTGAAACAATTTCAATTAAATATTGATCAGGAAAAACAGCCTGATGAGTGGGGAAATTAAGGAAAAGATAAAACATGGGCAAAAGGAGAAAATAAAACTGTGGGCAAAAATAAAAAAGTTACAATGGCACTAGCAGGTATTTTTATCCTTGCCATTGTTGGTCTATGGTTTTTCTTCTCCTCTCCAGATACCATGGTCAACAATTCGAAAAACGGATCCAGGGTCATGGTCGAAGCAGGTCAGGATGGAGCCATTGAATCAGGCGTAACCGTTAATAAAAGAAAAGGGACTGTCGCCAATGGCAAAATAATTTCCAATAGCAATAAAGCAGTCGGTAGCAATAAAACAATCGATAGCAATAAAACAATCGATAGCAGTGAAACAGCCAATAGCAATAAAGCAGCCAATAGCAGTGAAACAGTCGGTAGCAATGGGAACGCCAATAACAATAAAACCTCTTATGGCAAAAAGGATAGCAACAGCAAGCTAACAACCCATGGAAAAGTAATCCTAAATAACAAAATATCAGCCAATGGGAAAGTGGCTTCCATTAACAAAAAAACAGACACCAGCTCTGACCTGACCCAGGTTGGAATTGTCACAGGCAGAATAGAAATAAAGCCTGCCATTGATTATAAAGACCTGGAAATGGACAAAGAACTAAAAACTTTGATGGACACCAGAAAAAAAAACCTGGGCATTAAAAAGAGCCTTGATATGATTGTCAAATCCAATGAAACATTTATTATTGGAGGGTCAAAGGTCTCCATGCAGGAAATCCTTGAAAAAGCCTGCACAGAACAGGGGGAGATCTTTCAGGAAAAAATTTCCAACTCAGGTGAATACAAACCAGAAAAAATCAAGGAATATGGTATCTATGTGGTCAGGCCTGGTGATAATCTATGGAATATACATTTTTCTATTTTAAAGGAATATTATTCCGTCAAAGGAATTGAAGTTGCTTCTGAGGCTGACGAACCAGTCACAAGAGGTTTTAGCTCCGGTGTTGGTAAAATTTTAAAATTTTCAGAAAAAATAGTGATCATCTATAATCTCATTGATAAAAAGATTGTTAAAAATATCAACCTGCTGGAGCCCTTGAGTAAACTGGTAATATATAATATGGATGAAATATTTACCCTGCTCAGGGAAATTAATTATGAAAATGTAAATAGAATTCAGTTTGACGGAAAAAACATCTGGATTCCTGCAAAAAAATCTTAAAATATTTTTTAAACTTGAAGGAGGATCAACTTTGATTAGTACAGCATTTGCAATGGGAGCAAGCGGACAGGGTGGACAGGCAGGAGGGATTGCCGGATTCCTGCCAATAATTATCTTATTTGCTATTTTTTATTTTCTTTTGATACGCCCCCAGCAGAAAAAAGCCAAAGAGCACAGAGAAATGATTGCCAATCTTAAAAAAGGAGCCCGGATCGTTTCCTCCGGAGGTATCTACGGTACAATCCAGTCCATTGATGATACAACCATCGGCCTTGAAATTGCTGAAAAGGTAAAAATCAAAATTTCCCGTGGAAATGTTGCTGCAGTGATAACGGACAATGAACCTGCCCAGAAATCAGATAAAAAGAAAAAATAAATCCATTTAGGAGTAATTAGATTGAAAGTATTTACCTTTAAACGCATCCTTATTCTGGGTATTCTTGTTATAGCCATTGTTTACCTTCTCCCCACTTTTTTAAATACCTGGCCCAATAAAAAAATCAACCTTGGCCTAGATCTCCAGGGAGGTATGCACCTGGTGCTGGAGGTTCAAAATGAAAAAGCAGTTGAAGCTGAACTGGAAAGAAGTGTCCATGAATTGAAAAAGGAACTCAGGGATGAGGGCATTAAACATCTTGGTATCTCACGCCAGAAAAACAATACCATTTCAGCCAGACTCCAGGGTGAAGAAAATAAAGAAGGATTTGAAAAAATAATTTCCCAGGAATTTGCCAACCTGTTAATTCCATCACCGGTAACTGGCACAGATGGGCTAACCTATACCTTAAGCCTTCCCGATGTTGAAATGGATATGATTAAAAAAATGGCCACTGAGCAGGCTCTGGAAACAATCAGGAATCGGATTGATGAGTTTGGTGTGAGTGAACCAGACATCCGTATCCAGGGAGATAATAGAATCCTTCTCCAGCTACCGGGTATCACAGATCCTGACAGGGCCAAAAACCTGATCGGCAAAACTGCTCAACTGACATTTCAACTGGTTAATGACGATGCCAGTGTGGACAATGCCCTTAAAACTACGCCCCCGGTTGGAACAGAGATCCTCTATCAAAATAAAATAGACCCTGCCACGGGCAATGTTGCTAAAATACCCTTTCTGATCAAAAAGCAGGTCCTTTTAGACGGCAGTTTATTAATTGACGCCAGGGTGGAATTTGATCAGTTTCAGCAGGCCCAGGTGGGCATAGAGTTCAACAGAAAAGGAGCCAGAATATTTGACAGGATTACAGGACAGAATATTCAAAAGCGTCTTGCCATTGTTCTGGACAAAACTGTTTATTCTGCTCCAGTGATTCAGGACCGCATCGCAGGCGGTAAGGCCAGAATTACCGGCAGATTTACCACAGAAGAAGCCAAAGACCTTGCCATTGCCTTAAGGGCAGGTTCCCTGCCGGCACCGGTCAAAATCATTGAAGAACGGACTGTGGGGCCGACATTGGGTGCTGATTCTATTCGCACAGGACTTTTATCCATGGTTGCAGGTGGTATCCTAATCATTCTTTTTATGATGATTTATTACAAAGGCGCGGGTTTAATTGCAGATCTTGCCCTGATTATAAATATCGTTCTCATTGGCGGTGGACTTGCCGCATTCCAGGCCACTCTCACTCTTCCGGGCATTGCAGGTATTATTCTCACCATTGGTATGGCTGTTGATGCAAATGTAATAATTTATGAAAGAATCCGGGAGGAGCTTCGATTTGGAAAAACTGCATTAGCAGCAGTTCATGGCGGATTTGAAAAAGCTACACTGACCATTCTGGATGCCAATGTAACCACATTGATTGCAGCCATTGTACTATTTCAATTTGGTACCGGCCCTATCAAGGGTTTTGCCGTTACACTGGGCCTTGGTATAATTGCTAGTCTTTTCACAGCCCTGGTTCTTTCAAAAAGCATTTTTGATTTTATATTACAAAATAAAAAATCATC
>NBML01000019.1 GCA_002085465.1 Desulfobacteraceae bacterium 4572_89
ATCCTGACATGGTGATCTGGCCCGAGGAAAAAATTTCATGGACCAATGCCGTGGCCCTCATGGCCGCAGACTCCCTGTATCATATTACCCCGGCATCCTCCATGTTTGATCATTCTGCCTGGCAGGGACATTTATACCTGGAATTATAATATTGATAAAAGACAATAGGCCCTATTATATTAAGAAAGCCTGGTACAGGCTCCAGAATTTATATGTCCGCCATCACTTCGTCCCCCAACTGGAGTCCCTGGGTCCCAACTCCTTTATCGTCAAACCCTGGCATATTGAGTTGTTTGGCAGCCCAATACGAATCGGCAGCCATATTACTCTTTTGGGGTGTTCAGATAAAAAAACAAGGCTGACTGTGTGGTCAGGCAACCCGGATATTAACGGCATTACCATTGGGGACCATGTGTTGGTTTCTCCCGGAGTACGCATCTCTGCCGCCAATAGCATCAGGATTTCCGATTCATGCATGCTGGCCAGTCATGCCTATATTACAGATTCAGACTGGCATGGTATCTATGACAGATCCCTTCCACCCAAAGGGGTTAGCAGGGTTGTGCTTGAGGAAAATGTATGGGTCGGGGACAGTGCCATTGTGTGTAAGGGAGTCACCATTGGAAAGAACAGTATCATTGGTGCAGGCGCAGTGGTTACCTCTGATATCCCTGCCAATGTGATTGCTGCTGGTAATCCTGCAAAAGTGATTCGTGATCTGGACCCTGAAAGGGAGATCATAACCCGCAAAGACCGCTACTCAGATACAGAGAAAATGACCCAGATGCTGGAATCATCTGAAAAAAAGTTCCTGCACGGCAATACTTTTTGGGGGTGGATCAGAGCCAGTTTGTTTCCTGAAAAGAAAAAATAATTTGCTTTTTAATCCAAATAGTATAGGAATTTGCATTTAGCCGTTAGCTGAAAGCCGTGCGATAGCGCACTAATTCAAGCCAGGTGTTCCAGTGATGTGGAAAGCTGTGCAAGGCAGAGATTGATGTTTTCAACATCAAAGGATTGGGTATGCTGGAATAATTCCCTGCCAAATGCTTCAAACTCCATGATCTGGAAGTCGCTGCCCATTTTTATGATTGTTTTTGCCAGTTCCTGGATATCATTTATTTTCATTCCTTCCTGTAGCTCCGGCAAAAGGGGCAGGATACTATTCTGTAAACTGGTTTTAACTTCATAGTTACTGTTGATATGCTCCATTGTTTTGTTTAGCAGGTAATGACCGGATTCTTGATCATCCCATACAAGTGTTTTCTCTTTGGGAGATTCATTTTTCTCCATAAAGTCTTCTAGTACCCTGCCGGGTTCTTTTTTGCTGATCTCAATATCAGGCAGAAAAATTTCAAAGAGGGTCCCTTTTTCAAGTGCGCTGGTCACAAAGATGCTTCCTTTCATGAGTTTTACCAGGCTCTTACAAATTGAAAGCCCAAGACCTGTGCCGCCGAATTTCCGGCTTGTGCCTGAGGATTCCTGCTGAAAGGATTCAAAAATGATATCTGTTTTATCCTGTGGAATACCTATACCGGTGTCTTCTACCTGGATGACAAGGTCAATAAAACCCTCAGTATGGTAAAGTGGTGTTTTGGTTTTTGCAGTCAGCCGGATTTCTCCTGCAGGGGTAAATTTTATTGCATTGTCAATGAGATTTGTTAATACCTGGCGAAATCTCATATCGTCCAAAAAGAGAAATTCTGGAATCTTGTTGTCAATTTCATATATAAACTCCAGGGATTTTTCTTTTATCCTGGCCTTAAACATGCGATGGGTTTCGTCAAAGAGAACTTCCAATGAAACAGGAACCTTATGGATTGTAAGCTTTCCTGCCTCCATTTTTGACAGATCAAGAATGTCATTGATCAGCTTCAGCAGATTTTTTCCGGATGTGGTAATGGCCTTGATATAACTGGACTGCTGCTTTTCCGTTGTCATCTTGGATAAAAGCTCACTAAATCCCAGGACAGAATTTAGCGGAGTTTTGATTTCATGGGTGACATTGGCCAGAAATTCACCTTTGGCCTGGTTTGCCTTTTTCAATTCTTTCTCTTTTTGTTTCCGTATCAAGATCTCCTTGTTCAGGGTTCTGTTCAAATTGAGAAGCTCCCTTGTCCTTATTTCTACCCTGGTTTCAAGCTCCTGGTGGGATTCCTTAAGAGCATTTTCAGCAAGTTTTCTTTTGCTGATATCACGGGAGTTGATTACCATACCGTTGATGGCGGGATGTTTCAGAAGATTTCGACTTATGGATTCCATTGTACACCAATATCCCTCCTTATGCCTGGAACGGTGTTCAAAGAATCGCGCTTTAACAAGGGATTGAGTTCTGAGAGTATATTGTTTTAAAGTTGCCTCTTTGTCTTCCGGATGAATGAGATCAAAGTAATTGGTTCCCACCAGCTCTTTGGGAGAATATCCCAGTACCCTTTGTGTGGAGGGGCTGGCATAGATGAAATTTGCATGGGCATCCGAAATCCATATCAGATCATTGGCATTTTCAATGAGGGCGCGAAAGTGTTCTTCACTGTACCGCAGGGCTGTAAGTGTTTTTTGCAGGCGCAAAGCCATATTATTAAATTCTTTTGCCAAATTACCTACTTCATCATTGGTATGTACTGCTATCCTGGTTTCCAGATTTCCTTTTCCAATCTTTTCAGCTCCCTGTACCAGTTCATGAAGAGGGCGTATCAATCGTCGAGTAAAAAACATCAGAGCCAGGGAAATTATAACCGAGGCAAGAATACCAAGGGAATATAGCAAGGGCTTCATACGTTCGGTTACCCCGTATACCTCTTCCATGGGGTCTACAGCCAGGATAAACCATTCCCACTCTTTAAAATATCCAAATCGGGCAAGGCTTGGCTTTTCATCCATATGCAGCACCAGTCGTTCTTTTCCTGAATTCATATCATTGAACCATTTTTCCGAATAAACATTTTTGCCGATCATTTCCTTGGAAGGATGAAATATAATAATGCCGTTTATGTCCACAGCAAAAATATATCCCTGCTCCCCAACTCCAATGCCGGCGCTTTGGGCTGCTGCATCCAGTTTTGCCTTTGCAATGCTTGCGGGGATTTTTTCCAGTCCATATTCCTGGAGCATCTTATTCTGGTTCCTGGCAAAGTCCATGGCCTCGAACAATCGGGTGTCCAGCCAGGTTTCACCAAGCTCAACCAGGGCTTTTTTTGAAAAATAATAGGTGGTCCCAACTGTTGTGAAAAGGAAGAAAACCACCAAAGGCAATGTTGTCAGCAGTATTTTTGAAGAAATTTTCATGAAAAATATTATACATGAATAATGATTAAATGCAAAATTATAGGCCTGATGGTTTGTCAAAGCATGGATTTGTGGTTACATTAATTTTATAAAAGGAAACTATGAACAGTCCAGAGAGCTTGTTTTGAATCAATGAATTAGAATCCAGGGAAATGAGCAGATTCCCCAGGGAGTTTCACAATGGAAGAACAGACAATAATCCTGCCGGTCACCGGTATGAGCTGTGCCAATTGCGCGGCCAATATAGAAAGAACTCTGAACCAGGACACTCCAGGGGTGATAAAGGCCAATGTCAATTTTGCATCGGAGCGTTTATCTGTTTCCTTTCGGCCGTCTGCTATTACCATGGAAGAAATTGTATCCCGGATTAAGGATCTGGGGTTTAATTTGATCCTGGCAGAGAAAGGAATGGATGAGGTAGATGTGGAAGAAATCGCAAGGAACAGGGAGATCCATGATCAGACAAAAAAATTTATTGTTGGAGCATGTTTTGCCCTGCCTCTGTTTTTATTGAGCATGGCCAGGGATTTCAGCCTGGTTGGAGCCTGGAGCCATGGCGCATGGGTAAACTGGTTCTTTTTTTTCCTTGCCACTCCAGTACAGTTTTATACAGGATGGGATTATTATACAGGTGCCTGTAAAAATTTGAAAAACAAAACTGCCAACATGGATGTGCTCATTGCTCTGGGATCATCCGTGGCCTATGTTTATTCCCTGGCCATTTTATTGTTTTCAGGCCTTGGCCACCATGTGTATTTTGAAACATCTGCCGTGATCATAACTTTGATAAAATTTGGCAAGTTATTGGAGGCCCGGACCAAGGGAAAGACTGGCGGGGCCATTAAAAAGCTCATGGGACTGGTGCCCAAAACTGCCACAAAACTTGTTAATGGCTCTGAGACACAGGTCCCCATTACCAGTGTCAGCACAGGGGATATAATACTGATCCGCCCTGGAGAAAGGATCCCGGTGGATGGGGTGGTAACAAAAGGCAGGTCAGCCGTGGATGAATCCATGCTCAGCGGTGAGCCCATTCCAGTGGATAAAAAAACAGGGGATATGGTGACTGGGGGCACGGTGAACAAGGATGGTCTTTTACAGTTTGAGACCACCCGGGTAGGTAAAGACACGGCCCTGGCTCAGATTATACGAATGGTCCAGGAAGCCCAGGGCAGTAAAGCCCCGATCCAGGCCCTGGCAGATCAAGTGGCAGCAGTTTTTGTGCCGGCAGTTATATTGATAGCTTTGATTACATTTGGTATCTGGTGGGGGGTAACCAATGAGTTTGTCCCATCCATGATTCGCATGGTTGCAGTTTTGGTTATTGCCTGCCCCTGTGCCCTTGGCCTTGCAACCCCTACGGCTATCATGGCCGGAACCGGCAAAGGTGCTGAGAACGGTATCCTGTTCAAGCGCAGCCAGGCACTTGAGCTGGCGGCAAAACTGAACACCATTGTGCTGGATAAAACCGGCACTATCACAATTGGCAGACCCACGGTTGTGGACCTGGTGCCTGATGAAACCAGCGGATTAACAGAAAATGATCTGCTGGTTTTGGCAGCTTCCCTGGAAAAAGGATCTGAACATCCCATTGGAAAGTCCATTGTAGCCTATGCCCTGGAAAAAGGTGCTGTGTTGAGTGATCCTGAAGATTTTAAAGCCCACAGCGGATTCGGTGTTGAGGGGAAGGTCCAGGGAATGGAACTGAGGCTGGGCAAGCCAGGATGGTTTGCTGATTTGCTTCTTGAAAATATTTTCCAGCAGATTCTAAAATTGCAGGATCAGGGCAAAACCGTTATGGTGCTGTCCGGAGAACAAGGCGTGCTTGGTATTTTGTCTGTATCAGATGTGCTGAAACCAGATTCAAAACAGGCCATTTCTTCTCTCCGTGAAGAGGGCCTCAAGGTTGTCATGCTCACGGGAGATAATCTTGCCACTGCCAAGGCAATTGGAGAGGAAGTGGGGGTGGATGATATTGAAGCAGATGTCAGGCCGGAAGAAAAATCCGGCAAGATCCAGGAGCTTCAGACCCATAACTCCCTGATCGGCATGGTGGGAGACGGGATTAATGATGCACCTGCCCTAGCCCGGGCTGATATAGGGTTTGCCATTGGCACGGGAACGGATGTGGCCATTGAAACCGGGGATGTCATCCTTTCCAGCGGCAGACTAACGGGTATCCCTTTAGCTATCCATATCAGCCGGCGAACTATTAATACCATACGCCAGAATCTCTTTCTGGCATTTGTTTATAATATTGTTTTAATTCCTGTGGCTGCCGGAGTCCTTGCACCCTTTGACATGTTCCCGGATTTTCTGCGCCAGCTGCATCCCATCCTGGCCGCCCTTGCAATGGCAGTATCCAGCATATCTGTTGTGACCAATAGTCTCAGGCTTTACAGGGCTGATTTCAGCCGGCCACCCAATAGTGATGTCTCTCCATAGAATTTTTTTTACAAAGGGGATGTCCCTCTGATATTACTTTAGTAATCAAAATTCATTAATAATTGCAGCCAGATAGCATTCATGATTGAATGATATCCAGGCCAGACCACTACTCTTTGTTTTCGGAAACAAGGCTATTTTTTTTTACTCAGGCCATGGAAACGAGTTTGCACACATTTTATTTGCCCTAGTGCCAGTTCTTGAGATCCGGGGTGCTGTCGGCAGAGGCAGCGTCAATCATAATGAGGATGTGGAAAAAATTATCAGAGCATTGACCTACGCTGGGTTGCTTGAACCTGACACACCAGCAAATGATTTCAATGCACTCTACCAGGCCATTGAAACCTATCAACGAAGGCTTGGCTCAAACAGCCCTGACGGTCGTGTAGATCCCAAGGGACGTACTATTCGCGCCCTACGCTTCGAGATCACTGATAAACTTGTTGTCTATCTTCACAAACACAGGCAGCATGGTGATGAATCCAATCCTGGTGATTATTCCTTAAGCAATTGTGTTGTTTTTAATGCGCCTGCTCAACCAGGTGTTTATACCATTGGGTACCAGAGGTTTCCTTTTATCACCGAGTACCCTTTAACAATTGATAAGGCTAATGAACTTAAGGGTAAACACGGGGAATATGTCAGGAAGATTTTACGATCAGAAAGATATCGCCGCTGGGATCAACTGGCAAACTTTAGGGTTACATCAGCCCAGGAGCCAAAGGCAATAAAAAGAAATCTTGCCACCTATTTGCGAATTAACGATAAATTTCCTGGAGTAGTGGGGAATATACGCCCGGGGAATTCAACAATACCTATTACATTCGGCTGGCACACAAAACCTGGTTTTGATGACACCGAATTCAGGTACCGTCTTTATCCGGATCAACCAAAGTTTTCAAACTGGAGCAACCGGAAGGCCATGGATTATTTTTTCATTGGCCGGGGCTCCCATTCCTTTGAAGTACAAACCCGCTATCCCGACGGAAGAGGGCAGTATATTGTTTTGCCTGTCGCAGATTATAGTTTCTTTCTTGAACAGCCTTTTATTTCAAAACCTGTTATTTATAAGGCAAGCGGGGATCTCATTGATGGGGATCTCATTGATAGTGTTGAAGAGATGCCGGATTTAAAAAATCTCTATGCCAGGAGCAAAGCCCTGCTCATTGGTATCAGCGAATTTGAGAAAATGAATTTATTACCCTATGTCAATAAAGATATTCAGAAAATAGAGGGTATTCTCCAAAAGCACGGGTTTCAAATCACTACAATTTTAGGTAAAAAGACCAGGGATCAAGTCATCACGGCAATGGAGGATTTTCTTGCCGGCCTGGAATCCAATGACAGGGTTATTATTTATTTTTCCACCCATGGGTTCCAGGACAAAATCGTTAAGAGTAAAGCCTATATTGCGCCTTATAACTGTGATCCTGACAGGCCCGGTATAAATTGTATTGAACTGGGAGATTTAGAAAGGCGTATGGAAACAGCACTGGCTAAGTCAGTCAAACATCTTCTTGTGGTGCTTGATGCCTGTTCTTCCGGCCTTGGAGTCGTTGCCAAGAGCCCGGAATACAAAGAACTGACCATTGCTACTGAACCTGGTGCTCACATGATTACAGCAGGAATGGTTAACTAGAAAGCTGAAATGGACAATGTGGAACAGATCAGCACCTTTACCCGTTATTTGGCAGAGGGGCTTGATGGGGCAGCAGATTACACGGACGATCAGGTTGTATCCCTTACAGAATTGCTATTGTATGTCAGGTATGAGGTAGCCCGGAAAACCCATGGTACACAGACACCCATGATAGGTCGGCTGGACGGAAGCGGAGAGATGATATTTCAATTTCACATGATGCAGCTGTTGCCGATTCCATTGCAGCCAGAATGGCTGGAGCAATCACCAAAGCCTCGGCAGGGGAGGTAATTGAAAACTGGGGTATTTACCGTCTGAGTTACCAGGTTGAGTAATAAAAAACGTCTTGGATTTACAGGTTAGATTTTTTTTCAATACGATATTGAATCTGGATTTTGTTATTATTTTTCAGTTTAAGAGATGCCGGGTTCAAGACCAGAACAGCACTTGTTGTTCCGGATTCAGTGAGCTTGTCCAATGGTATCTGTTCTGTAAAAATTGTAGAAATATCTCTAAGTAACAGCCCCCCTCCAATTACCCCAATGGTTTTGGGGATTGGCTTTGCCTCTATCATGACCAGGCCCTTGGGCAATTTTCCTATCCAATAGGGCTGGATGGGCAGTTCTTTTTCAACAAGGGTATCCAGAGTGACATCAATTTCTGAGGGTTCAATTTTCTTTAATCTGATTCCCGGCGGAAGTACTATGTTTTCCTTGGTGATGGACAGCTGATTACTGCCCACAGCAGACTGGGACAGGTTAAGCTTAACATTGATTTGTTCAGGTTTGAGGGCATTGATTAAGGGCCTTGCACCGCTGATCAAAAGCGTAACATTGGAAGAGGAAGTTGATATGATTTCCATTTTTTGATCCGGGTTTATAAATTCCACAGGCACCTTGTGTGAAGCAAGGGTTTCCATTCCTTTTGAAAAACTGAGCCAAATCCCTGTAATACAGAAAAGACTGATCAAGGCAACAATGGCTAACTCCTTTGTCTGGCGCCTGAGCCCTTTATCGCCAGTATCATTTCCAGCATGTTCCTGAAGCAATTTTTCAAGGGCGGAACGGTTATGGATATTATATATTTTGTTTTTTTTGAATATTGTTATTTTCCCTCTTTCTTCTGAAACAACAATAACCAGAGCATCTGTAAGTTCGCTAACTCCGGATGCTGCCCTGTGACGGGTACCGAAAAAAGAAGGCAGATCCTCTCTTTTGGATAGGGGAAGGATCACACCTGCGCTGGTGATCAGGTCTCCCTGTATGATACTGGCCCCGTCGTGTACTGGATTATCAGGCCAGAAAATACTTACAAGCATTTCTCTGGACAGCTTGCCCATTACAGAAATTCCTCCTTGAACAATATTGTCCATACCCTGTTTCAGGGGCAGTACGATCAAAGCCCCGATTTTTTTTTGGGCCAGCTCCTGGACACTTTCAACAATAATATCCAAAGGAGTGTTGAATTGATGCCTGGGGATTCCCCATAAAAATGATTTCAGGTTTTTGGTCTGGATAATGCTGGAGATTTCATTTCTGAAAACAATTATTATAACAAAGGCTGCCACGGTAATAACACCCTGCATTGCCCAGTTGGTTATTATTAAGCCCAGGGAAACCGCTGCCTGGCTGACAGCCCATAAAGCACAAATGACCAGCAGTCCCCGGATAACGTTGGTTCCCCTGAAAAGTACATATAGTCGAAAGAAAATATAGGTGTTTAACAGGATATCCAGTGCATCCTGCCAGCGAAATCCGGAAAATAAATAAAAAAGTTGTTCCATGGTAAATCAGTCTACCATGCTGAATCGCAGGGTTTTCAGGAGGGTGTCGGCCGTATCCCTTATCTCCACCCGCCAGGGTCCCTTATCTGCCTCCCGGATCTGTATCCTGCTGAAGGAGGACCATTTTGGTGGAGAAAGGGTGAGCCGCATGGAAAATATCAACTTATCCTTTTTATACCAATTGTGAAAAATATAGGTTTTTTCAAGAACCGGATCAAAACTTGAAAAACAAAAAACCTCACCAAGGGATATTGAAAAGGCCACCGCAGGGTTAACCGGTTGAAAATTTTCAATGGCTTCACACATGACAGATTGAACCATGACCATTTTAGCCTTTGGCTGTTCTGAGCGAACATTTGCTACAGACAATACCAGGATGGTAAGAAAACCCACCCATACTTTGATTGATTTGCCGGAAAAGAACTCTTTCATGTATTCCACTATAGCGCATGCCCTGTTTTTTTCAAGACAAAAACCAGAAGAAACCAGGATGATTTTAAAAAGGTCAAACAAATTCATTTCACCATGGACCAGGAGGTGGTGGAGTAAGGCATGGTATTTATTTTGGTCATTTGATCAATATTCCCCTTGACACCTTTCCGGAGCAAGCTTATATTATAGTCAAATGACCAAAATATATTACACATTGACCTTTTAAAGAGGAAGATTCATGCCAAGACCCAAAAGACCCAGATATATTGTATCAAGGCCTGTCACAAGGGGATTCATCCCCGAGGGAACCCAGGAAACAGGCCAGGTGATCCTTTCTCTGGAAGAGTTTGAAGCCATCAGACTCATCGACTTTAAGGGCATGGATCAAAGTCAGGCTGCAACCATGATGAATGTATCAAGGCAAACTTTTGGAAGGATACTGAAAAGTGCCAGGTTCAATCTCTCCAAGGCCCTTGTAACAGGTCAACGGTTGACAGTAAAAGGCGGGTGCTATGAAATGTCAGGTCAAAGAGCTGGCAGAGGCCATGGACGTGGCAAAGGGCCGGGAGGTGGAAGAGGCAGAGGCCACGGAAAAGGCAACTGCAGTTACAGAAAGAACATCTAAATTGTTTACACAAAGGAGGTATAATTATGCCTGGATTTAACCAAAGAGGACCCATGAATGAAGGACCCATGACAGGAAGAAGACAGGGTGTGTGCGGAAGAGGAACCGATAGTGGCGCCCAGGGCGGTACATTTGATGCCATGGGATATGGCAGAGGCCGTGGAATGGGTAGAAGAGGAGGATCAGGCCCGGGCTGGGGAAGAGGCTATGGCCAGATGAACACGTCCTTCACCCCTCCAGCAACAGAGGAGAGTCTCAAAATGCGGGCACAAACCCTGGAAGCAGAGTTGGATGCCATTAAAAATGATCTGGCAAAATTGTCCAAATCATAAACCCTCACTTACATCATTGCACCTGCCGACCTGGCAGGTGCTTTTTTTTATTTTTTTGATTTAAATCAATTATCCTGCTGTGATTTTTTGGTAAATATTAGATTGGATATTGGAAAATTTTATTTACTTAAAAACAAGTGATTTTTTATGGATAACTCAAAGATATTTGACCAAAAATATGATAGGTGCATGTCACAGCTTAAAGAAATTGATTTCTCTGATAGAGCAGATATCCTTGGCGGGGGATACAAAAATAATTCTTTGAGTTTTGATTTCTTTAACCGCAGGCTTGTGGTTACTAAAGGAGGTATCAGTGATATCGATAACAAAGATGTTACTTTTGCCATAAAATTTTTATTGTGCCAGTATGTTTTATTATGCCCAGAACAATTGCCTGAAATTTCGAACAAATTAGTAACATTCAGGGAATTTAAAAATAGCGGGGCTTTATTTTCAAACTTTACATCCAATACAAATAAAATTATCGAAACTTCTTTTTCAGGAAATATTGAAAAACTTGAAAAACAATGCCTGAAACTTGGGGGTATCATAATGGGAACAAATTCATATGATATTTGTATAAGATTTAAAGCATTGCCCAGGATTCCCATCATCTTGAACTTTAACGACAGGGATGATCTCATGCCTGCAAAGGCAAGTTTTTTATATCATGGAGATGCTGAAAAATATCTTGACCTTGAATGCTTATCCATCACAAGTACCTACCTCACTGGTCAATTAATCAATTAGTATAATTCCAAGAGGTGCACCTGGTAATCTTTTCTTGTATCCTGCCCGGGTATGGTTATGTTATTGTAAATAATTAAATAGAAATTTGCATATAACTGTTAGCCATTAGGTTTTAGCCAACAGCTAATGCTAATAACAGATCGCGCCCTAGCGTGCTAAGCTCAATTTTGGGAGAGAAAAATGGCCAAAGACCTGGTGCTTGAAATATTTTCTGATTATGTCTGACCCTGGTGTTACTTCATTACCGGGAGTATTGAAAAATTACAGAAAACCTATGGAATTCAAATTAAATGGAGGGCTTTTCCCCTTCATCCAGAGACCCCTGAACAGGGGCTTTCCCTTGAAAAGTTGTTTGCAGAAAAGGGAATCCCTGCAGATGTTGACAAGATCATGACCCGCCTCAAAGCCACGGCTGCAAAATTTAATCTTCCCATGGGAGATCGGAAAATGACTTTTAACAGCAGGCTTGCCCAGGAATTAGGGCTCTGGGCAGAATCAAAGGGAAAGGGGCACGCCTTCCATGATGCTGCCTTTAAAGCTTATTTTGCGGATGGCCTTAACCTTGCCCGAAAAGAGGTGCTGCTGGAGATGGTCAACTTCCTTGGGCTTGATCCGGTTGAGGGGGAAGATGTTATTGATCAAAGGATTTTTAAGGCTGCTGTGGATGAAGACTGGGAATTGTCCAGGGCAAAGGGAATCACCGCAGTTCCCACAATGATAATGGGGCTGGACAGGCTGGTGGGGGCCCAGACCCATGAAGTCCTGGAAAAGCTTGTGGTTAAATATGGGGGAAAGATTCAACCCCTGGAACAGGTCTGACTTTGCTTTATGGGTACAAACATGGCTATCCAATTGAAAGATATCATTGATCTGGATTTTCTTTTAGATATAGATGAGAACAACCAGTCAAAAAATAATAGAGAAGAGATCGCTGCAAGGGACAGGGATATCTTCAACCACTTGGATCTTACCGGTATAGATCAAACTGGTATAAATCAAATTGAAATGGATGATAAATCCCTGATTTTTTCCTGGCTTGAATATCGAAAACTAGTGTATTTTCATGGGCCAGGTAAAGAAGAATCAGGTAAAAAAGAGTCAAACAAAAAAAAATCTAAAAGATTGCCGGGAACTGTATTCGCATCCCTATATCGATGTATGGTATATGTCATGCTGGCCGCGGGAGGGTTGTCCGGCATGTCCATGGCCTATTCTTTCCTTGCCTACCACGGGACCAGGCCCATTAATGTGGGTGTTTTTTTTATGGTTTTTATTTTACTCCCTGTGTTATTGCTTGCCCTGACTCTCCTGGTGCTGTTGGTTAGATTTATCAGGAAAAGGACAGGCATGGTTAATGGCCATAATTCCATGGTCCATATTCTGATTTCATTTTTCTTTTTCAGGGTTCTGCCAAGTATTATAAAAAAAGCAGGCAGGTTCATGGAGGAAAAGAAAATAGACAATATAGAATATGCGTCTTCCCTGATCCAGACAAAAAGCCGGGAATACAAAGCATTGTTTTTTTTTCCTTTTTTTATCATGTCGTCTTTGTTTTCTGCTGCATTTTCAGCTGGAGCCCTGGCCAGTGTATTGTTCCGGGTAGCTGTCAGCGACATGGCTTTTGGCTGGCAATCCACCCTTATGACCTCAAGTGCCCGTCTACATGGCGCAATATCCATGATTTCTCTGCCCTGGTCCTGGTTTGTGCCAACCTCCCTTGCCCAACCAAACCTTGAACAGATAGAAGGTTCCCGGATATTGTTAAAGGAAGGTATTGCCTCCCTTGCCACAACAGATCTTGTTTCCTGGTGGCCTTTTCTCTGTATGGGCATCCTGTTCTATGGGGTTCTTCCAAGGGTTGTTCTGATCATGGCCTTTGCCATGGCCCAGAAAAAAGCCCTGGATCAATTTGATTTTGAAAGGCCCCGGTTTAAAAGACTGGTGGTCAGGATGCGGTCCCCAGTCATGGATGTGGGGTTTAAGGAACAGCCAGTGAGCCAGGCCCGTCAAGGGAAAAATCCTCTGCCTGACCCCTTGTTGCAGGATGAGGCCTTAGCTGAAAAGGCTTTGGAAAAAGCTGCTCAATTCCCGGGAACCAGGGCTCTGGTCCTGGCATCAGGATCTGTCTACGGGGATGAAGCCCTTGGGATTGTCAACCAGTTTATCAACCATCAATTGTTTTTTGATGTGGGTTTAACTTCCTTTATTTTTTTTGATTATACCCAGGATAAAGAAACACTGGTGTCCCTTGCTGCAAAAGATCCTGCTGACCATATTATTGTTCTTCAGGAGGTCTGGCAGCCGCCTATCCGGGGATTGCTCCATTATTTTGTTCAATTAAAGACCAAGGTGTTTATAAATAAATCTCTGTGGATCATTTTGACCCAGACTCCAGGAGAGGAAAGTCTGGCCGTGGACAGAGAAGATATGAATTTTAAGGTTTGGAAAAAAGCAGTGCGCCAGCTTGGCAACCCGGATATCATGCTGGAAAGGCTGAGTAAATGACAGATTTAATTGATACAGGTCATATTCCGGAATTTGCCGTTCTGGGCCACCCCAACGAAGGAAAATCTTCTGTTGTATCCACCCTGACCGAGGATGATCAGATCCGGGTCAGCCAGGTGCCTGGTGAAACAAGGGTCTCAAGGACCTATACCGTTAAAATTGATGGGAAAAAAATAATCAGGTTTGTGGATACTCCAGGATTCCAGACCCCCAGGCAGACCCTTGCCTGGTTCAGGGAGTATATTGGTGATCAGGAAAAGATCCTGGATCAATTTATTGATACCTTTCAAAAAGATCCCTTTTTCGCGGATGAGTGCGAACTATTGGCTCCCGTTGCCAGGGGTGCTGGAATCATTTATGTGGTGAACGGGTCCAGGCCGGTGAGAGATGATGATATTGCGGAAATGGAAATTTTAAGGCTTACGGGCAGACCCCGAATGGCCATCATCAATTCCAAGACCAGGGAAAAGGATTATACCCGTGAATGGAAACAGGAGTTTCGTAAATATTTTAATTCCATCCGGGTTTTTAACTCCAATACAGCCAATTTCAAGGATCGTATTGGCATGCTTGAAAGCCTAAAATCCATTGACCAGGAGTGGGAAGACTCCATCTCAAAAGTGATACAGGCCTTTACTGACGAATGGCAAAAACGGAACCAGCTGGCCTCTGCCCATATCACCCATGCCCTGGAAAAAAGTCTGGGGTTTTTTGTATCGGAAAAACTTTCAGATCGTTCAGACCAGGCCCGGGTTCGGGAAAAATTAAATCAATCCTATCAAAAAAGTATCAGAAGGATTGAAAAGAAGATGTTTGGTCAGATTAGATCATTGTTTAAACACAATTTGTATGAATATCCCCTTCCCGAATATTCAATGCTACACCATGATTTATTTTCTAAAAAGACCTGGGAATTGCTGGGCCTGACCAAAAAGCAGCTGGCAGCTGCCGGAGCGGTTGTGGGCGGAACCATGGGTGTTGTGATAGATACTGCTGCGGCCGGTTTGACCTTTGGGGTGTTTACAGCCCTGGGAGGAGTTCTGGGCGCAGGGTCTGCCCTCATGGGCGGTAAAAAAATGGCCGGAAAATCCAGGTATGGTTTTACGCTTGGGGGTGACCGCCTCCAGGTGGGTCCCAATGAAAATCTGCAGTTTTTATATATCCTCATTGACAGGGCCCTGATCTATTATTCCCATATCATAAACAGGGCCCATGGCTGCAGGGACATGGGCCAGGGTGATAAAAATACCAGCCAGAAGATGGGAATATCCACGGGATTTTCCAGGGACCAGAGAAACGTGTGTGCCCGATTTTTCAAGTCAGCCAGGGGGAGATCCATCATCAGGGAAAAAAATGCCATACCTGAGTTTGAACTTCTGGTGGAATCTCTGCTGGATAAGATTGGTTAAAAAGAGATCTGATTTTTTCCATTGGAAAAAAGTCTTGTGCAGGAACAGCAAATTTGCATATATTAAAATCTTATTATTTTGAATCCATTGTATTTAAATTCAAAGGGAGTTGACCTGAAATGCTATCAAATCTTTTTCGTCCCATTCACATTGGAAATATGAATGTAAAGAACCGGCTTATGATGTCTGCCATGAGTATTAACTTTGGTGTGGATGACAATTGTCATGTCACAGACCAGCTCATTGAGTATTTTGTAGAGCGGGCCAAAGGTGGAGTGGGCATGATGCTGGTAGGGGGCGGCAGCGTTCATCCAGGTGGTCAGGAATTGCCTGACCTTCCCCAGATGTATGATGATTCCTGTATCCCTTTTCTAAAAAAGATGGTTAGCCGGGTAAAAGAATATGACACTAAATTCGGTGTCCAGTTACTGCATGGTGGCCGCCAGTCCTATCTTCCTGAAAAGGTTGCTCCTTCACCCATTCCTGCCCCGGCTGTTGTTAAGGGCGAGGTCAGGGCCCTTGAGGTCAGGGAAATCAAAGAACTGGTTGCCTGTTTTGCCGATTCTGCCTGGCGGTGCCGGGAAGCGGGATTTGATTTCATTGAAATTCACGGGGCCCACGGATATCTGATCAACCAGTTTATGGCTCCAAATTCTAATATAAGAACGGATGAATATGGCAGATCATTTGAGAACCGGACCCGTTTTTTATTTGAGATTATAGAAGCAATTCAGCAAAGAGCAGGAAAAGATTTTCCAGTGGGCATCCGCATCAATGGAAACGACTATATTGAAAACGGCTGGGAACTCAAGGACACGGTTCGCCTTGCCCCTTTGCTGGAAAAGACAGGTGTGGTCTATCTTCATATCTCCGGCGGAGTTTATGGGTCAACAGAATTGACCATCCCGTCCATGTACACACCCCATGGCTGTTTTGTCCACCTGGCCGATGCTGTAAAGAAAGTGGTGGATATCCCTGTTATCACCGTGGGCAGGATCAAAGATCCGAAACATGCTGAAAGGGTATTGGAAGAAGGCAAGGCTGACATGGTTTCCATGGGACGTTCTTTCCTGGCTGATCCCAATTATCCCCGCAAGGCCCAGAACGGTGATCTGGATCAGATCAGACCCTGTGTGGGATGCTGTCTTGGCTGTATCCATGCTGTTCTTGCCAAGGAGCCGGGCTCCTGCGTGGTCAACCCGGATGTGGGACGGGAATACAAACTCAGGGAAGAAAAAAAGCCGGCCCGGAAACTAAAAATTTTGGTGGTGGGAGCCGGGCCTGCAGGCATGGCCGCGGCCAGGATGTTTTCACTAAGGGGCCATGATACCCTGGTCTGCGAAAAGGAACCATCTTCGGGCGGGCTTCTGGCCCTTGCCTCAACCGCACCCGGCCGTGGAGAGCTGGATGATATTTTGAATTTTTTCAGGCAGGAAATAATCCGTCTGAATATTGAAATTCGCTATGATACCCCTTTATCCGCCAAACTCCTGGATGAAGTCGATCCTGACAAAGTGATTCTTGCCACAGGTTCCATGCCGGACATGCCCGTAATAAAGGGATTGTTCCAGACAGATATGGCATTGATCACAAATGTGGACCTGCTCAGGGGAAAGGAAAAAGCCGGGGAAAAGGTTGTGGTCCTTGGTGGCGGAATGACAGGTCTGATCACTGCAGATTTTCTGGCAGACCAGGGAAAAAAGGTTGTGGTCCTGAATCGGAAAAAGAGTTTTGCAGAAGAGATGTCCAGCAATGACCGGTATTATTTACGGGAACGCCTGAAAAAAGGAAAGGTCATGCTTTATAAAAATGTGGCTGTCCAGTCCTTTAGCGATGACGGGGCCGTGTTCAAGTCCAGTGGAGAGACCATTACCCTGGAAGGGTTTGACACTGTGGTTATTTCCGAAAAACAGCAATCCATAAGGGATGCTAAAAAGCTGGAAAAAAAAATCAGTGCCCAATTTCATTTTATCGGGGATGCCAAGTCCCCCCGGCATTTGATGTATTGTATCAGTGAGGCTGAGGAAATTGCCAGATCTGTATAGATCCAGTCCGTGAAAACAGGCTCGGGTCAGTTTTATAGGTTCATCTCCAACGGTCCTTATTCAAAAATTGGTGGGCGGCTGATTTTTTTTGATAAGACCCAGGTCTCCGGTGCGGATCATGTCCTTTGCCAGCCTGCCAAATAATTTAACCTGGTCCATTGGGTCTTTTTTCCCGGCCAAAAGGATTTCATAGAGTTCCTGTCGTGTTTCCGGGGGCCGTGTTTCAATATTTTCCGGCCGATGGGTCAGGCAGGTGGCAATCTCTGCCTGTTCGGGAGTGAATATGTGTTTCAGAATTCTGATTTCAGACTGGCCTTTAGTTGCGGGGAATCCCACGGCCTGACTGTCCAGGTGCTGCTGCAGTTTGATATAAACATTGTCGGGTGCAGCTTCAGGTGTCTTTTGTTTATAGGAGAGCCA